>JAFAYS010000214.1 GCA_019240175.1 Chloroflexota bacterium
CGCCCGAGCCCACCAATACGCCGGTGCCGACCGATACGCCCGAGCCCACGGATACACCGCGCCCAACGGACACGCCCGAGCCCACCAGCACGCCGGTGCCGGAGCCAACAGCTACGACCGAGCCCACGGCAGCCCCGGAGCCCGAGCCAACTGCCACACCCGAGATTGAAAGAACAGCAGAGCCTGAGCCCGATCCAACTGCCGCGCCCGATCCAACCGACGAGCCAACTCCTGAGCGACAGCCAGGGCTGGAATTATTCTCAAGCTAGGAATTGTGTTTGCGTCTGAGGTTTTGAGGAAAGTAATTTCGAGAGGATTACTGATCTGATATTGTGGTCTGGGCGTGATATATCACGCCCCTACAGTCCATTGATCGCTTCAATTACAACCTTTTCGTTGTTTTTTTGTTCTCATTTCTGAGTTTCAGGTTCTTCTCTGTTCTTTGTTCTTCGTTCTTTGTTCTTTTCCTCTAGGTTCTGGGTTCTGGGTTCTAGGTTCTGCGTCTTTCGGTTCTGGGTTCTAGGTTCTAGGTTCTAGGTTCTCCCCTTTGTTCTTTCGTCCTCACCCTGCAACCATATTCGTCTGCCCCGCCGTGGCCTCGCTCTCCAGCAGCGCCGTGACCACATCACCTGAGAGCGGACGCCCGAAGTAGTAGCCCTGCCCGCGCGTACACTCCAGCGCCTTCAACTGATTAAGCTGAGCCAGCGTTTCGATGCCTTCGCCGGTGACACTCAGGTTGAGCGCTTTGGCAAAGGCGATCACCGCGCGCACGATCGCTGTGTCTTCGGCACTGGAGCCAAGACCTGCGATGAACGAGCGATCGATTTTGAGCGTATCGACCGGAAAACATTTGAGATAGCCCAGCGAGCAGTAGCCGGTCCCAAAGTCGTCGATGGCGAGCTGAATGCCCAGCCGCTTGAGATCGCGCATGACCGCTGCATTATGCTCGCCGTCTTGCATCATCATGGTCTCGGTAATTTCCAGCTTGAGATAGCGTGGATCGAGATCAGTGCGGGCTAGCGTCGCGGCGATCGACTCGACCAGATGCGGATGCTGAAATTGCCGCGCCGAAAGATTGACGCATAACACCAGCGGCTCATCGCTGGGATAAAGCAAATGCCAGTCGCGGATCTGGCGGCAAGCCTGCTCTAGCACCAGCTGCCCAATCTGCACAATCAGGCCGGTTTCCTCGGCCAGCGGGATGAACTCACCCGGCGCGACGCGGCCACGGCGAGGATGATCCCAACGCACCAGCGCCTCGACCTCACAGGTCTTGCCGGTCACGAGATCCACCACCGGCTGATAAACGACCGTGAACTCGTTGCGCTCCGTAGCATGGCGCAGATCGGTTTCCAGAGCCAGCCGCTCCATTGCGCGGGCGTTCATGTTGGGATCGAACAGCGCGTGCTGAGATTTGCCCTGGGCTTTGGCGCGGTACATCGCCAGATCGGCGCTGCGCACGAGATCGTCGGGCCGGCTCTGCTCGGCGCTGTTGAGCGCAATGCCGATACTTACGGTTGTAAAAACCTCATGCTCGTCGTTCAAGCGCAGCGGCCCGTGAAGCGCCTGCTTGATACGCTCGGCAACCTGCGTGGCGTCGCGCACATCGCTGATCTCTTCGAGCAAAATAATAAACTCGTCGCCGCCCAGCCGCGCCACGGTATCTGCCGGTCGGATGCAGCCTTGCAAACGTAGCGCGACCGTGCGCAGCAGCTGATCGCCCGCCAGGTGGCCGAGGCTATCGTTGATGACTTTGAAGTTATCGAGATCAAGGAAAAGCACCGCGATGCGCTTGTGGTGACGCTGCGCTCGCTCCAACGCATGGGAAAGCCGCTCCATGAACAAAACGCGATTGGGCAGACTCGACAGCGGATCGTGAAAGGCCAGGTAGCGCAGCTGTGCCTCGAAGATCTTGCGCTCGCTGACATCCCGGGCAATACACACGACCTCGGGCGAGCGGTGCTTGCTGCTGATCAGCCGCGCGTTGACCTCGGTGTAGCGCAGCTTGCCGTCCTTGTGCAGCAGCACCAGATCAAACGATCCGCGCTCCTGCCGCCGCGCCAGGATCGAGTCCAGGATCATGCCGGTTTTGGCCCAGCTGCCCGGCTCACTGAGCTGAGCGAGCAAGCGTCCCTGGATCTCCTCGCTGGTATAGCCCAGCAGCTGCTCACCGTAGCTGTTGATCGAGGTCAGCGCCGCGTTGAGATCCAGCGTAAAGATCAGATCGTTGGCGTGATCGAAGAGATCGCGATAGCGCTTCTGCTCCTCCGAGATCTGCTGAAACAAGCGCGCGTTTTCCAGCGCGATCGTGGCGTAGTCAGCCAGCGCGGAGAGCAGATATTGATCGTGCTCGGTGAACTCGCGCGCCTGCTCACAGTTGCTCACACTCAGCACACCGATCGCCTCGCGGCCTGCGATCAGCGGCACCTGCAGCAGCGCCTGCGCTAGAAAGCCGGTTTTGAGCTTGAGACCGCCCTCTTTTCGTGAGCGATGCAGCCGCAGCGGCTGGCGAGTTCGCACCACCTGACCTGCAAAGCTATCGTTGATTGGCACGCGAAACCGCTGGACGCGCTCCTCGCCAAGATTTTTCGCCGCGCGCAGATACATCTCGCCACTTTCGCGATCGACCAGCAGCAGCATGCCTTCCTCGGCCTTGGTCAGATACACGCTCGCCTCGACGATGCGCTCCAACACCTGCTCAACATCCAACAGCGCGGTCACCGACTTACCGATCGCCGAAAGGATTGTTTGCTCGCGCACGCGCTGCTGCAAGGCCTGGTTCAAGCCCTGCTTTTCGCGGTGCAGCCGCTGCTCGCTGAGCGCCCGCTCAATCGCCAGGATAATGTCGTCTTCGGTAAACGGCTTGATCACATAGTTGCGCGCGCCAAAGCGAAACGCATCCACCGCCGTCTGCTCGGAGCCGTGAGCGGTCATCAAGATCACGGGAATCGTCGCGTCAAGCTCGGTAATGCGGCGCAGCATCTGCAGGCCGGAGGCGTCAGGCAGCTGAAGATCGAGCAAGATCAGATCGGGGCGACGCTGCCGCACCTGGACCAGGCCGTCCCAGCCGGTAGCGGCGGTGCGCACGGCATAGCCATGCTGGGGAAGAATTGTGTGCGCTAACAGCAAGACGATCTGCTCGCTGTCGTCGATGACCAGAATCTCTTCCATCGCTCCGTTTTTCCTTGCTACATGGAGCCTGATTGAGCGAACAAGCGCGACCGGCGTGTCGGCGCGGAGGCGCAGGCCAGGCACCCAATCGACACGCTCAACCCTGATCGTCGACGCGAGTTTGCCTGATCCAAGATTAATAAAATGTAAAGTCTTTTGATGCTACCGGGGGCTCAGTCGTCAGCGGGCGCACTGTGGAGCAGGTTGCCAAGCCACAGTTCGAGCCCACCAAACTATACCGAGTAGTGTTATCAGTATGATTGACCGGAGCTCGCTATGACAAGCGCTAACAGAACCAAACTACAGTGGGCCATATGGGGTAACAACGATCGACACCCGACAAAGAGCGGAAGAATCAGGGATAAAAATACACAACAAGGAGATGGGAAACTTTGCCTAGTGCGCTGCGAGATACGCCTTCACAGCGCGCTAGGCATTAATGTTTATGTTGAGGACGCGATCCGGCCAAGCTCGCAGCATGATCGGCTTGAAGCAATTCCTCTGCTTTTTCCTGGAACGATTGAGATTTAGCACGGTAAAAAGCAAGCCGCTCAGCACGTGTCTTATTCTTTAACTGCTCGTAGTGAGCATCACGAATACGCCGCACTACCTCTACTGCTTTAATCGTCGGCTTCTCCATAGGTTGTAACCTCACGAGGCGAATAAATTTGGAGAGGCTTATAGCCAAACTCTAAATTGACTGCATTGAATAACCGAATTTTCCCGAAATGGACGATGTGTTTGAAGTTCCAACTGACTAGGACATCAACTTCAGAAATAGTAGCGAGAGCGATGTGTAAACCATCGTCATAATATTTTGGTGTCAAAATACCTCGTTGTTGATATGCGTCGGCAAGCTCGAAAGTAGCGTCATCTGCATGAACTTGCTCAGGCGATAAAGTCAACAACTCGATGAACAGAGCTTGAACCGCCGCTGGCGCATCCCCAACTTCCGCAGCAATCACATCCGAGACTACAGCCTTAAGCCTCCCGCTACGAAAATCATCCATGAGGCTATTTGACCATAGAGCGAATTCTGCATCTAAACAACCACCGATAACTGAGGTATCGATATAAACACGCTGGATTTTCATGAATACATCTTACAACATCGGCAGTGAAACACCAAAGATCAAATTATGACAAGACGATGGACTCGTCTCATAACAAGTCCACTCCCACGTCGATCAATACTTGACCTCAGGTCTGCTGCGGACGCGTATAAACCGTCTCGCCGCCATCAGGCCGCACCTTTTCGATCTCGCCCTGATACGCCAGCGCCTCAAGATGCGTCTTGGCCTCCTCGGTTGTACAGCCAACCTGCTGCGCCATCTGATCGACGCTAAACTGCTCGTTGGGATGGTCGCGAAGATATGCAAGCAGCTGCTGGGCGACCGGCCCTAGCTCTTGGCTCGAATGTGGTATGCCTGACATGGTTTGCCTCCTCTGCTACCAAAAAGATTTAAGCAGGGTTTATGCCAGGCTTGACCATACACCAGCACCCGTGCTACAGTCGATCCTATGTCGTTTCAAATTACACTTAAAGCCGGTCGCGAGCGATCGGTGCTCAACCGGCATCCCTGGATCTTCAGCAGCGCGATTGCGCAGAGCAGCCGCACGCCACCCGACGGCGCGGTCGTCGAGGTGCTGAGCAGCGGCGGCGACTGGCTGGCGCGCGGCACGTGGAGCGGCAACTCGCAGATCCAGATCCGGCTGTGGAGCTGGCGGGAGGACGAGCCGATCGACGGCGAGTTCATCCGGCAGCGCATCGCGCGGGCGCTCGACGGACGCACTGCGCTAGCGAACGATCCCGCGACAACCGCGTATCGCCTGGTCTTCTCGGAGTCGGATGGGATTCCGGGGCTGATCGCCGACCGCTACGGCGACTATATCGTCGTGCAACTGCTGACGGTTGGCGCGGCGCTGCGGGCGCAATCGATCGTCGAGGCGCTGGTCGATCTGCTCCAACCGCGTGGCATCTATGAGCGCTCCGACGCCGATGTGCGCGCCAAAGAAGGTTTGGAGCCGGAGGCGCGGCTGCTGTGGGGCGAGGCACCGGACGGCCCGATCGAGATCCTGGAAAATGGCCAGCGCTACCTGATCGATTTCATCAGCGGCCATAAAACCGGCGCTTACCTCGATCAGCGCACCAACCGGCGACGTGTGGCGGCGTACTGCCGCGATGCCGAGGTGCTGTCGTGCTTCTCGTACACCGGCGGCTTCGAGCTACAGGCGGCAGCGGCTGGCGCGCGTCAGCTCACCGCGATCGATAGCTCGGCGGATGCGCTGGCGATCGCCGCGCAAAACTTCGAGCGCAACGGCCTCGTCGTGCCCGTCGAGCAGGTCGAGGGCAACGTGTTTAGCGAGCTGCGCCGGTTTCGCGCCGAGAACCGCAGCTTCGACGTGATTATTCTCGATCCGCCCAAGTTTGTGCAGAATCGGAGCCAGCTGGATCGCGCGACACGTGGCTACAAAGATATTAATCTGCTGGCGATGCAGCTGCTGCGGCCCAATGGCATCCTGGCAACCTTTAGCTGCTCCGGCCTGGTCTCGATCGATTTGTTCCAGAAGGTCGTGTTTGGCGCGGCGGTAGACGCCAAGCGTGAGGTGCAGATTTTGGAGCGTCTGGCGCAGGCACCGGATCATCCGGTGCTGCTGACCTTTCCCGAGGCCGAATATTTGAAGGGCTTGATCTGCCGCGTGGTGTAGCAGCGTGCAGGGCGTGATCAAATCACGCCCTGCCGCAGGTATTCGGCAGATTCGGCGTTTACATTGGCCGTGGCTGCGGATGCACGTCGATCTCGTCAGCCTGATGCTGGGTCAGAATCTCACGCGCGCGCATCACCTCGTCGGGATTCTGCGCCGAGACGCTTACCACAACCTGGCCGGACTCCAGCGCCGATCCGTAGCGCTGCGCCCGCTCGTGGGGGACGCCCAGCGACGCAAGATTGGCCATGCGCTCACCAACCGCCGAGCCGACCGCAGCGCCGCCAATGGTTGTTGCCAGCACGCCCACACCGAGAAACGGGCCGAGCGCCGGGATCGAAAACAAGGCCAGGCCACCCAGCAAGCCTGCCAGTCCGCCCACGGTGCCGCCGATCGCCACATCTTCGCTGGTCTCCTCAGCCTCGCGATCCAGCTCGACGATCTCCTCACTCGTGGCGGTAACCTCGTCGTGACGCACCAACGCCGACAGCTGCTCGCCGTCAAAACCGTGCTGCTGCAAATCTTGCACAGCTGCCTGGGCCAGCGCCCGCTCATTGAAGATCGCGACTACCAGCTGCGGCAGATCCGGCAACTGCACGTGCTCGTCTTTATTCATAGTGCCTCCTAGCGAAGTTTTCTTACACTCTGTGCCGCAAGGAATATGCCGCGCGTTGTTTCCCGCCGCATCGGCATGTATAATCGCTCTGGCAGAAATAGGAAACCAATGCCTCGACGCCAAATCTTTTGCGCCGCATACCAGTGCGGCAAGACTCGACAGCTGGCCAATGTTGCCCGCGAAGCGCTGGCGGCAGGAGCGCCGCTCGGCCAGATCCTGGCGCTCACCGTGCATCGTCCAGCCGCCGCCGTGCTGCGCGAGATGCTACGCGACGTGACCGAGCAGAGCGTGCCGACGACGACCGTTCGCCAGCGCGCGACCGCGATTCTACAAGCTTTTCCCGAAGTTGCCGATCTGCCTGCCGGCTGGAATGAGGCCGCGCTGCTGTCGGGCATTGACCGGCGGCGACTGATTCGCCAGGCGTGGGCGACTGCCGGTGCCGGCGGGCAACCGCTGTATGCTCAGCACGGCCAGCAGCCCGGCGCGCTCGATTGGATCGCGCTGCTCTTCGATCGCTTCGGCGACTGGGCCGGCACCGCCGATCCCGCATTGTTGCCCGCGCCGGTGATCGCCGACCCGTCGTTGGATGAGCTGTGGCAGGCCTACCGCGTGTATCTGCGCCTCTGCCGCCAGCACCGCGTGGTCGCCTTCAACGAGGTTTTTACACGCGCGATCGACGCGCTGCGCCTGCCTGAGGTGCGCCAGGCCAACCTGCGCCAGGTGCTGCTGCTCGACGATCTGGACCTGTTTCAGCCGGCTGAGCTGCTTTTCGCGACGGCCTTGATCGACTCCGCGACCGATGTATTTGCCAGCACTGTCAGTGAGCCGCGCGCCGACAGCTCGCTAGCGCGTGAGCGCTGGATCGCGCGCTGGACCAGGCTGCACGAACTCCAACCGGTGACAGGCGCAGCGCCGACTACAGCGCCGCAGCTGACGGTCGGCGAGTACACCACGGCTGACACCGAGGCACACGCGATCGCCCGCAGTGTGGTCGAGCATCTCAGCAGCGGCGCGACGCCCAACGAGCTGGCGATCATCGCGTTTGATCCTGAGCTGGTGCCGCTGCTGCAACGGGCGCTGCTTCAGTACGGCGTGGTGACGCAGGGCCAGAGCGCCCGCGACGGCTACATGCTGGCGCTAGCACCGCTTGCGCTGGCCGGACTCAAGCTGCTGGCCGATCGGACGCTGACGCTGGCTGAGACGAGCGCGCTGCTGCGACATCAGGCACTTGGCCTGAGCAGCGCCGACGCGCACGCCGTGATCGAGGCAGCCGAGCAGCAGCGCTTTCAGCCCTTTGATCCGGGCGATAACCGCTGGCCCAGAATCTCACCCGCAGGCTGCGAGCGGCTGTCGGCAGTTCGTGCCGTCACCCAGGCAATCCGCGCCACCGACAAGCTGCCGAGCGCTCAGCTGCAAAGCTGGCTCGCCGCGCTGGATCTTGAGCAGCGCGCCTGGCAGCAGACCGAGGCCGCGCTGGATGATTGGGCGATCACGATCGATCGGCGACATTGGACGCGACTGCTGGATTTTCTGCGCCAATCCGAGCGGCTAGGCGCGGCACTCGGCGATCCGCTCACGCTTGACGCGGCAGTCGATGTGTTCACCTCGGCGCAGGCGCTGATCATACCTGAAGGCCAGTCTCATGAGCGCGCCGTCGCAATCTGGCAGCCCGCGACGCTTGGCGGCTGTAGCGCGCAAACGGTCTTCGTGGCTGGGCTGCATGAGGGCGCGCTACCGCAGCCGCTTCATCCGCTGCCCTTCGCCAACGACGAGGCTCTGATCGCGGCGTTCGGCGCGCTGCCGGGCTTTATTCCGCCACAGATTCACGACCGGGCTGCCGCCTGGGAGCGGGCCCGCCAGGAGCTGCAACGCGCGATTGGTCGCGCCGGCAGCGCCGTGCAGCTTTCCTACAGCCGCGCCGATCGCCAGGGCCGCACGCGCTTACCGTCGCCGGTGCTGGCCAACGCGATCGGCGCGCAGATCGATCGGCATGGACAACTGCACAGCCCGATGATCGAGCGCACGCTAGCTGCCGATCAGAGCGCGGAGGAGCTTGGACTCTGGCCGCAGCGCTTCAACGCCGACGCGCTGCTTGAGCTTCAGCCGCCGCTGCCATCGATCGTGCCGCCCAGCGACTCGCCGTTCCGCGTCAGTCCAACCGCGATCGAAGATTATTTCACCTGTCCGCGCCGCTGCTTCTACGCCCGCTCGCTGAACCTGTACGATGTTGTCTCGTCGCCGCGCCAGGCGCTGGGCCACGTCGTCCACAACGCCCTCAACGATCTGCTGTACGAGGGCGGCGACGAGATCGATGAGAGCCAGGCGCGGGCTTTGGTTGCGCGTCACTGGCTGCCCAACGATCATCGCTGGGGCTCGCAGCTCAAAGAAACGGTGTTTCGCCAGCTGGCCGAAAAGGCGGTCATGCAGCTGGCGCGCTACGAGCACGAGCGCCCTGATCGCACGACGTTTCTTGGCGGCGAGCTAGGCTTCGAGTGGCTGATCCCCGGCACCGACATCGTCGTCAATGGGCGGATCGATCGCATCGATCGCGGCGCTGATGGCCTGCATGTGATCGACTACAAGCTCGGCCAGCAAAGCCCGTCGATCAACGAGCTGCTCAACGAGTTTGTGCCGCCGCGCGACGAGAAGAGCGACGCAGCGTGGCGACCCGGCGATATTCAGCTGCCGGTCTATGCGCTGGCATTGGAGCAGGGAAAAGTCGAAGGCATGGATCGCAGGCCGGATGAGCGCGTGGTGAGCGTGGCGCTGATCTATCCGCTGGAGCTGTTCGGCGAGAACGGCAAGCCCAGCGTCAAAGGGCATCGCGAGCTGCGGCTGATCGATCATGCTCCTGAGTCCTGCGCCGCCTGCGCTACAACCTCGGAGCGCAGCCCGAAAACTGGTACACTGTGTCGAGCGCAGCTGGACACGGTTGCAGACCGCGTGCTGGAAACTGTGGCGCGCATGCGGGCCGCCGAGTGGCCGGCTGATCCCCGTGAAGGCAGCCAGACCTGCGCGGGCTGCGCGTTTCGGCCCGTGTGCAGCAACCCGCAGTAGCGCCTGTAAGCTAGAGGAATAACACAAGGCTGTGCTAGAACGATCGATGCGATCCCCACGCATGACGTACCAATCAGGCATTCGGCTGCGCGCGCAGAGCGTCGTCGGCCTGCTGCTGACGCTCTGCCTGGCGCTGTTCACGCCGGCACTGGCGCAGAGTCCCCCGCCTGAAGTCGTCGATCTGACACTAGGCATATCCGTCGAGGGTCGCCCAATCACTGGCGTGCGCATCGGCAGCGGGCCGCGCAAGCTAGTGCTGGTCGGCGCGACACACGGCTTTCCCGAGCGCAACACCTACGAGCTGGCGATGCAGCTGGTGGAGCACTTCCGGGCCAATCCGGCGGCAGTTCCGCCCGAGATCCGGCTCTACATCATCCCGCTGCTCAATCCTGACGGCATGGCGCTGAGCCGACGCCAGAACGCGAACGGCGTCGATCTCAACCGCAACATGGATACCAGCGCCGACTCGTGCCCCGAGAACGATTGGAGCCAGCGCGTCTCGGGCGCGTACGGCATCGTCTCGGATACCGGCGGGCCCTACAGCGACTCCGAGGCCGAGAGCCGTGTGATCCGTGATTTTCTGCTCGACGCCGACGGCGTGGTTTTTTTCCACTCCAACGCGGGTGTGGTCTTTCCGGCCTGCAATCACGAGCCGTCGATCGCGCTGGCGCGTGTGTTTGCCGATGGCGCGGGCTACGCTTTTATTCCCAAGTGGGATTTTTACCCGATCACCGGCGGCATGCACGACTGGGCCGGCGGCCTGGGCATCGCCGCGATCACGCCCGAGCTGGTCACCGGCGATCAGCCTGAGTTCGCGCAAAACCTGTCGGGCGTCGAGGCCGTGCTGCGCTCAGCCAACGAGCTACTGCCGCAGCCACAGCCCCAGACGGTTGGCGGCTTCGCGGTCCAGCCGATCATCTGGCGCGCCTGGCGCGCCTGGGGCGGCGAGCCGCTGTTTGGCCTGCCGATCGCGCCGCCGGTGCAGACCGCGGACGGCTGGACGCAGCTATTCGAGCGCGCCAGCTTCGAGTACAAGCCTGCCCAGAGCGACACTACGGCAGCGGTGCAGATCGGGCTGCTTGGCCGGCAGCTGTTAACGCCCGCCGAGGTCGCCGTCGAATCGCCACAGCCGGACGCACGCTTCTTTCCCGAGACCCAGCACAACGTCAGCGGACCATTCGCGGATTTTTGGCAGATCAACGGCGGGCTGCCGATCTTCGGGCTGCCGCTGACCGCCGCCGAGCAGACCACCGACGAGACGGGCGCGCCGATCGTGCGGCAAACCTTTGAGCGGGGCGTGCTCCAGCGTCCGCTCGACGCCACCAGCCAGCTCGATGTGCGGCTCGCGACGCTTGGCCGCACGCAGTGGGCACAGCAAGACGCGCGGTCGCCTGAGACGAGGATTTGGGTTCGGTAAGAAGAACCTAGAACCCAGAACCTAGAACCTAGGGAAAAAGAACAAGAGAACAAAAAAAAACAAAGGAACAAAGCAAGTACCAAGAACCGAGAACTAACAACAAGAGGCAGAAACTAATACCGCCCTCTTTTGTTCACTTGTTCCTTTGTTCCTTTGTTTGCTCGCCAGGGCATGGCTCTTGCGAGGTTGCTGCCCCAACAAGACAAAGGACGAATCTATGGATCGCGAAGCCGAGCGGCGCTCGATGATCCGTGAACAGCTTGAACGCCGCAATATCCGTGACACACGGGTTCTGGATGCGATGGTGAACGTGCCCCGCCATCGCTTTGTGCCCGAAAGCCTGGACCAGCAGGCCTACGCCGATAACGCGCTGCCGATCGCGGAGAATCAGACGATCTCACAGCCGTACATCGTCGCGCTGACAGTGGCCGCACTACAGCTAGAAGGCCATGAGCGCGTATTGGAGATTGGGACCGGCTCGGGCTACGCCGCTGCTGTGCTGGCGCAGCTTGCCGCCGAGGTCTGGACGATCGAGCGCTACCGCTCCCTGGCTGTGAGCGCGGCGCAGCGACTGGCGGATCTAGACTACACCAATGTGCATGTGATGATCGGCGATGGCACGCAAGGATTGCCCGAGCACGCCCCCTACGACGCGATCGCGGTTGCCGCTGCCGGGCCGCACATTCCGCGCTCACTGCTGGATCAGCTTGCCGATGGTGGCCGCCTGGTGATCCCGATCGGTAACCGCGACGAGCAGCGGCTGATTCGCATTGTGCGCACGCCGCAAGGGCTGCATGAAGAGTCGCTGGGGCCGGTGCGCTTCGTGCCGCTGGTTGGCCGCGAGGGCTGGCAGGACGAGCAAGCGTAAACCACAGCCACACTTTGTAGACAGGCTACTGTTTATGCCAAACACCCACACCAATCCGTTCGACCAACACGGGTATCGCTGCCGCCTGGAATGGGGCCGCCGTGGAGCGCGCGCCGCCGCCGAGCGTGGCGATGTGCTGGTCGTTGTCGATACGCTCAGCTTCTCGACGTGTGTCGTGACCGCCGTCCAGCACGGCGCGTCGGTCTATCCCTGCGCCTACGACGAAGATCCGGCAGCCCTGGCCCGGCGAGTCGGCGGCGAGGTTGCAATAGGCCGCCTGGACGACCCGGCTACAGGTCTCTTCTCGCTCTCGCCGCTGACGTTTCTGGCTGCAACCGAGGACACGCGCATCGTGCTGCGCTCGCCCAACGGCGCGACCTGTAGCCGCTACGCGCCGCAGGTGCCGTATCTTTTTGCCGGGACGCTGCTCAACGCGGCGGCGGTGGCCGGAGTGGTCGATCAGGTGCTCAGCATGACGGAGCACAACGTCACGGTGCTGGCCTGTGGCGAGCGCTGGACAACACCATCAGAGGACGGCGAGCTGCGCTTTGCGATCGAGGATGCGCTGGGCGCGGGCGCGATTCTGGCGCGGCTGCCCTACGACCAATCGCCCGAGGCGCGGTTCTGCGCGAGTGCGTTTCAGGCTGCGGCGGCGGATCTAGCGGCGATCATTCGCGAGTGTGGCAGCGGACGCGAGCTGTACGAGCGCGGCTTTGGGGCGGATGTCGAACACGCCGTGCAGCTCAACGCCTACGACGCCGTGCCGGTGATGCGCGCCGAATGCTTCACGCGCTGGATCGGGTAGCTCACTACTTCAACTATGTGGTCTCAAGATTTACAAAACACTAACTGGATAACTTTGAATAGCGGTATCTACTGTTACAAGTATCAACTGGTGTTGTAGCGCCTGACAAATAAGCATCCGATCAAATGGATCGCGATGCAGTGTTGGTAGTGATTCTAGATGCGCAATACTGGCTTCGTCTAAAGGTAAACTTGCTATCTGGTGTAGCTCCCGCTGTTGAGGTAGATACTGAGATGCTGGTTGTGGTAAAGGTAGTTTGCCTAGTTGGTACTTAACAATCGCTTCTCAGATAGAGGCAACGCTCAAATACACTTCATTGTCTGGATCACGAATGCTATTGCGCAATCTCGGCGGTAATTTTGTATCCCCGCTTATGTACCAAAGGAAAATGTGGGTATCAATTAATAGCCTCATCATCCCTCAAAAGAGTCAAGTATATCGTCGGGCAGAGGTGTATCGAAATCATCAGGAACAACGAACGCACCTGCGCATAAACCAACTGGTCGCAGTTGTTTTGCAGTAGCATCGGATGATGCAGGCTTAATTTCTGCGATTGGCTGATCTGCTTGCACAATAAGTAGCGTCTCTCCTGCCTGGACGCGATGCAAGTAGCCAACCAGATCTCGCTGAATTTCATCAAGACTGATCGTTGTCATAGAGACATTGTAGCAGATGCAGTAATATCAGTTGATCAATCCTTAGATTGTCGGTGCTGCGGTGCAACAAAAAGCCACAAGTTCAGGTAATTATGTACAATGATCCTAATTCCCGATGAGCTATACGCGTTAGTGAAATGGATACACTGTGATTCCTGGACTTCCCAACAGTGCTGAGGCGCAACAGCGCAACGAATCCTTCGAGTTTTTGAAAGCCTGGGTCGGCACGGCGCTGGCCTTTGCGGTCTTGTACCGACAGGCACCACTCTCGTTCGTCACGATCTTGCTGATCACCGCCTTCACCGCTGGGCTGGGCGTGATTCTACATGAGCTGGCGCATCGCGTGGTAGCGCGGCGCTTCGGCGCAACCGCGCACTTTGTCGCCAACGATATGATGCTGGTGCTCTCGGTGGTGGTCGCCTTCTCGGGATTTTTGTTTGCCGCGCCGGGCGCTGTCTGGCACAGCGGCTGGCTGACTAAGCGTCAGAGCGGCCTGGTTGCGGCGGCGGGACCGGCGACCAATATCGTGCTGGCGGTTTTGTTCCTGGGCGCGCTGGTCGTCGCGCAAGGCGTGACCGACTCGCCGGTCATTGTGTACTCGCTTTTCCTGGGCTTCTCGATCAACGGCGTGCTGGGCCTGTTCAATATGCTGCCCTTCGGCCCGATCGACGGCGCGAAGATTTTGAGCTGGAGCGCTCCGGCCTTCGGCGTTATGGTCGCAGCCGCCGCGCTGGTCGCTTTTGGTTTGCCGCGTCTGCTGGGCCTGCCCGGCATCTTCGGCTAATGCCGATTACAAACACCTATTATGAGCGGGCTTTCAGCCAGCAATCAGCTTCACAACTTGACGGTATTGAAAGCACCTGAGGCTTTTCTGGTATAATCCCGCCCGATGGCAACGACAACGATGACACCCGCCGCCGCCTCTACCCAACGGGTACCCGGCGGCGTTAGATTGTTTGGCCAGCACTTCGCCCGCGTCGATCTGCTCGCGGCGCTGCTGCTGCTAGCCGCCGCCCTGTTCGGCCTGATGCTGGCCTATGTGCGACCGTCGGTCGTCGAGATCGGCGTGGTCGGCATCGAAGACCACCGGCGCATCCACTACCAGCAGCATCTGGCCAACTTCCACGATCCAGAAGCGATCGCAGGGCAGCAGCGCTACTACCGCTGGACGCAGGCCGACAGCGCGATCAACTTGCCGGGCATTGGCCGTGGTCTGTGGCAGACGCAGCTTTCGCTGGGCAGCCCGCAGCCGACCGGACAGCCCAAGCAGGTGCTGATCAAGGCCGGCGCGTACCAGCTACCGCTGCAGCTAACGCCGGATCTGCGCAGCTATCATCTGCTGACACCTTCCAGCGGCGACCTGCACGTGACGATCGATGCGGCCACCGCGCAGTACGGCAACGATCCGCGTCCGCTGGGCGTGATCTTCGGTGGCGTGGCGCTCCAGCCGATCGCTGTGGCCGCACTGCCGCCCGCGCTCTTTTTATTCCACACGCTGCTGGCGCTGACACTGGCGTTTCTCACGCTGCGGCTGATCGGCGTGCCGACCTGGCTGGCGCTGCTGGGCGCGCTCGGTGGTCTGGCGGTGCTTATCTGGGGCACGGCGCTGCATCGCGGGCCGGTGGGCATGTACAGCGTGCGGCTGCTGGCGGTGACGCTGGTCGGGCTGCTGTTTATGCTGGCCACGCGCTGGGCGACCGATAAGCTTTTCCGGTTTGGCGGCGTCGAGATTGGCGCGGCTGCCATGACCGGACTGATGCTGATCGTGTATGCCGGCTTCGTGATCAAAGCGGGCGGCCTGCTGTGGCCTTACTTCCTGTCGGTTGACATCGAGTGGCACATGGAAAAGACCCAGCGCGTGCTAACCGGGCGCATCTGGGAGCTGTGGGACGCCAACAGCCCGTTCCATCAGTCGGTGATGCCGGTGGACGAGTGGGGCGAGAACAGGCCGGTGATCCCATACTCGCCGTTCTATCATATCTTCTCCGCGATCTGGGCGATCTTCCCCTGGAAGCTCAAGTACTCCGCCGAGGTGTTTAGCGCGGCGCTGGATGCGCTGCGGCCCGTGATGATCTTTTTCATCACGCGCAAGTTCGGCTTCCGCGACCGCGCCGGCATTATCGCGGCGCTGACCTACAGCCTGATCCCGGCGGCGTTTCTGCTGCACGCCTGGGGCAACACGCCAACCACCAACGGCATGTGGTGGTCGCTGCTGGCGACGGCGGTGCTGGTCGGAGCCTGGGATCGGCTGAGCACCAACCGCTGGGCCTGGATCGGCCTGACGATCGTGCTGACGCTGACGATGCTGTTCTACGCCGTGACTGCGGTCTTCACCACGCTGCTCCTGCTGGCGATGGCTTTGCTGCTGCTGATCACCAAACAGCGGCGGCAGGCGCTGACGGTCTTTGCCAGCATTACGGCGGCGGTGCTGCTCAGCATCGCGATCTACTACTGGCAGTTCGTGCCGGCGATCATCGTGCGCACGATCCCAAGGTTGACCGGCGGCTTTGCCGAGAGCGGCCAGACGCTGGGCGGCCAGGAGATCATCTTCTCCGACTATCTGATCAAATATGTGTATCTGCTTGATATCTACGGCGTGTATCTGCCGCTGATCCTGGGCAGCATCGGCTGGTGGATCGGCGTGCGCAAATTCGGCTTCAGCTCGCTCTTCACGATCCTGATGACGGTCTGGATGGTGATTGCGATCGCCTTCTGGTTCATCGGCCTCAAGCTGTCGATGGTCGACAAGCAGCTGTTCTGGCTGATGCCGTGGATGGGCATCGGCACCGGCATCGCGGTGGATCGCCTGCTGAGCGAGCGGCGCTTTGTGCGCCTGGCCGCGCCGCTGCTGATCCTGGGCGCGCTCTACACCGGCAGCGACGCGCTCTACCTGTGGACCCATCGGCTGAACGGCTATCCGATCGGCGAGGGCTACGTCAGCTGGTATCAGTTCGTTTGCCGCTCTGCCTACGATCGGCAGACCTGTATTCCTGAGTAGGAGCATACGTTCGTGTGGAACGGTAAGACGGTTTCGGTTATTTTTCCGACCTACAACGAAAAAGATTCGATCTACGACGCGATCCAGGAGTTCAAAGCAACCGGCTGGATCGACGAAATCGTCGTCATCAACAATAACGCCGCGCCGGGAACCGCCGAAGAAGTTGCTCGGACGGACGCGCGCCAGGTTTTCGAGACCAAGCAGGGCTACGGCTACGCGCTGCGGCGCGGCATGGCCGAGGCGACCGGCGATCTGATTCTGTGGGCCGAGCCCGACGGCACGTTTGTCGGCAAGGACGTCGAGAAGCTGCTGGTCTACAGCAACGATTTTCCGGTTGTCTTCGGCACGCGCACCTGCACCTCGCTGATCGGCTCGGGCGCAAACATGGGCATGTTTCTGCGCTACGGCAATGTGTTTGTCGCCAAGCTGCTGGAGGCGCTCTTCAACACCTACACGCTGACCGATGTCGGCTGTACGATGCGCGTGATGAGCCGCGAGGCATTGCAGATCATGCAGCCGCACTTCCGCTCGGGATCGAGCTACTTCGGCCTGGAGTTTATGCTCCTGACGATCGTCTGCGGCTTCGATTTCGTGCAGATTCCGGTCACCTACCGCTCGCGAGTCGGCGAGTCGTCGGTGACGGGCGATTTCAACAAAGCGTTTGCGCTGGGTATGCAGATGATCTTCTACGTCGTCTGGTCGTGGATCATCTTCTGGTTCCGCCGGGTGATCGGCAAGCCGCTGCCCTATCAGCACACCGCGCCATCCAACGGGTAAAAAACTATGCTGCGCAGCTCTTCGATCGAAGTTCAGCCCAAGACCGAGCGGCGGCCACTGGTGGCCACGCTCACGCCGACGCATATTCTCGTGGGCATGGTGCTGCTCTACTTTGTCTTCTTGACCGCGGGCATGGCGTTCAAGTGGACGCTGTGGGGCCAGGGCCTCGACCATGTCGATTACGAGCAGGCGATCTGGAACACCACGCAGGGCCGTCCGTTCCAGATCTCGCGCTACAACTTCACCGATTCGATCCTGGGCATGGACTGGATGCCGGGCCTGCTTTTCGCGGTACCCTTCTACGCGCTCTGGCCCTCGGCCTATATGCTCGATATTTTGCAGTCGGCGCTGCTGGCACTGGGCGCGGTGCCAGTGTATCTGATCGCTCGCGATCAGTTCAATGGCAGCGAGAAGGCCGGCCTGGCCTGGGCAGCGACCTATCTGCTCTACCCGACGCTACAATTTGTGAACATGACGCCGCCGTGGCAGCCCCGCACCCTGGCGATCTTATGTCTGCTGTGGGCGTTTCGCTTCTTTCAACAGCGCCGGCTGTGGCCGTTCCTGCTGATGCTGGCGATCGCAATCACCACGCGCACCGATGTGTCGCTGGTGGTCGTGGCCTGGGGCATGTACGCCGCGCTGCAACGGCGCAACTGGCGCTGGTGGCTGCCCGCGCTGGTGCTGGGCTTCGGCTGGTTCTACGTCTCGACCTCGATCATCACGCCCTCGTTCTACTACGCGGGCTACAACCCGACCGAAGGACAGCTTAGTTTCGATCCTGAAAAAGGCCAGCAGTCCGAGGCCTGGCCGGGCAAGAGCGCGCAACTTGGCTACTACGCGCATCTCGGCAAAGATCCGGTCGATATCGTCAAAAACATCCTGACGCATCCGGTCGAGACCTTCAATCTGATGTTCACCGGCGAAAAGCTCTGGTATCTGTTCCTGATGTTCGGCACGTTGCTGTTCCTGCCGCTGTTTGCGCCGGACGTGCTGCTGCTCTGCGCGCCGATCTTTTTGATCAACCTGCTCTCGACGCGCATCTACCAGTACACGATCGAGGAGCAGTACCAGGCGCTGATCATTCCCGGCATTGTGCTGGCGGGCATCGTCGGCGCGGCGCGGCTGTGGCGCTGGATCGAGCGGCGACGAGCGCAGCCCAGCGATGAAGTGTTCACGCCGCGTGCCGTGCCGGTTGCGCTGCTGATCGCGCAGGTGCTGCTGATCGGATCGCTGCATCTGCCGCTCAAAAATCCGGTCATCTCGGCCTTCCGCAACCATGAAAAGCCCGAGCGGGTGGCGCTGATGAACCAGATCTCGGCGCAGATCCCGCGCGACGCTAAGGTCGCGGCGACGTCGTTTCTCGCGCCGCACCTGCTGCCGCGCCAGTATCTTTTCTATCTGCCGCCCGGCCCGATGCATCACAATGTCGACGAGGCCGAGTACGCGTTTATCGACGAGCGCGCGGCGGTGCTGAAAGAGCATCCCGATCTGCTGCAGCATCTGCGCAGCGATCCCAAGTGGCAGCTGATCGCCGAGCAGGACCAACTGCTGCTGTTCAAGAACGAAGAACCTAGAACCCAGAACTAAGAACCTAACGGAAATCAGCCCTAGGTTCTAGGTCGCCCGGAGGGCACCCGGTTCTAGGTTCTACGCTGAGGGCCAGGAGATCAATTGAAGCCAGTCGCCGCGACAACAGGAGTTTTGCAAACCGGGCGGGCCACAGCGGTCCGCCCGCTGCGGTTTGCGCTGCTGCTCACCGCGACGACGCTGCTGGCCGTTGGGCTGCGTATCGTCTTCTGGTGGATGCAAAGCCGCAGCGGCGCGGTGCAGCCCGGCGACTCGACCGAGTACGTGCAGGGCGCGCTGCATCTGCTGCAGGGCAGCTACGCGACCGGCGATAAGTGGCTGCGTCCGCCGCTTTATCCGCTCTTTCTGGCCGCGACATTCGCAGTCGTCGGCGTCGATCTGTCGCGGGCGATGCTGGTCCAGGCGA
>JAFAYS010000396.1 GCA_019240175.1 Chloroflexota bacterium
TAACCACACGTGGTAGAGCGACAACCTGTCTCAACGACCAGTCATCATTGGTCTTAAGCCGTATCTCTATTGATTGACAAACGCTGCATATGTGGGTATGGTTATATGGTACTTGAGAGTACTTGAGTATTTGAACTGATGAACGATACAATTGGTACAACTGATACATGTGTAAAGCTCAGCGGTCTGCTGAAGATGTTTATGGCGCAAGTCATGGGCGACGACACAGATCTGCTGCTGCGCTACATGAAGCGCGCCGATCTGACGCTGCCCTCACTAGGCGTGCTGGCGCTGGTCGAGCGTCAAGGCACTGTCTCGATCGGTGAGATTGGCACCAGCCTGGACTACTCGCTGGCTAACGCCAGTCTGCTGGTCGATAAGCTGGTCTGTCAGGGCTGCGTTACGCGTGTGGAGAACGCCAACGACCGGCGACACAAGCTCGTGCAGCTTACGCCCAAGGGCCAACTGCTGCTGTGTGAGCTGCGCGGCGCGCGGGCGGATCATATCGCGCAGCAGCTGCGTCTGCTGCCGCCGGATCTGCTCGACGAGATGATCGAGCTGTTTCGTGTGATTACCGACGAGCTGCCGCCGGAGCCGCAGCGTACAATCGACATGGTGGGCACCGACGCGGAGTAGCGCCGCAAATGGTGGAATATTTCATGCCTACCCTAGCACCTCGCTGACGAGGATTCGGGCAAGCCATCGCTTGAATCATAGGGACGACGAGGATACGGGTAGGTTTTGTTGTGTCTGATGGAATGATTGCTTGCCGCTGGCATTGATGAGAAGCAGCGGAGCGCGGTTGAAGCGGTTGAAGAGGAGAACGTATGGCAGTCACAGATATATCGACAACACGGCAGGAGTCACAGCAGCGCATCGATTACGCGGCGACGCTGCCACACTCCACAAAGCTTGTGATCCTGGGCGCTGTGCTGCTCAGTTTATTTCTGGCCGCGCTCGATCAGACGATTGTCGCGACCGCGCTGCCGGCGATTGTCAGTGATTTCAATGGCCTGAGCCTGGTGAGCTGGGTTTCCACCGGCTACCTGCTGGCCAGCACGGCGATGGTGCCGATCTACGGCAAGGTGTCGGATCTATATGGTCGCAAGCTGGTGCTGCTGTGGGGGATCGTCGTGTTTCTGCTGGGCTCGGGCCTGTGCGGCATCGCCCAAAGCATGATCCAGCTGATCATCTTCCGGGTGGTGCAGGGCGTGGGTGCCGCCGCGATCACATCGACTGCCTTTGCCACGCCAGCTGACCTGTTTGCGCCGGCTGATCGTCCGCGCTACATGGGCCTTTTTCCAGCAGTCTTTGGTCTATCAAGCGTGGTCGGGCCGTTTTTGGGCGGCCTACTCACCGATCAGATCTCGTGGCACTGGGTCTTCTATGTCAACGTTCCGCTGGGCGTGATCGCGTTGTGGTTCGTCTGGACCAAGATGCCAAGCATGGCCAGCGGTATTCAGGCGCGCATCGATTGGCTGGGCACGCTCCTGCTGATCGGCGCAGTGGTGCCGCTGCTGCTCGGCCTGACGCTGGATAAAACGGTGCATCCCTGGTCATCGCCGCTGATCATCGGCTACTTTGTGGTCGCGGCGATCTGCACGGTGCTCTTCCTGATCGTCGAGCAGCGCGCGGACTCGCCGGTGCTCTCCCTGGCGCTATTCCGCAACCAAACCTTTGCCGTCGGCGTAGTGGCGGCGCTACTAAGCGGCGCAGCTTTCTTCGGCGCTGTGCTGTTTTTGTCGCTGTTCCTGGTGAATGTGCTGGGCTTGACAGCGACCGAGGCCGGCATTGCGCAGATCCCGCTGATGGTCGGCTTTGTGCTCGCCAGCAATGTTAGCTCGCTGGTGGTTCAGCGCACAGGCCGCTACAAAGGCTTCATCGTCGGCGGCTTCGCGCTGATGATCGTCGGCTTTGTGCTGATGTCGCAGCTTTCGCCCAACACCAGCGTCTGGGATGTTGCCTGGCGCGTCTTTGTGATGGGCGTCGGTCTGGGACCCGCCATGCCGCTGCTGAACCTGGCGATGCAAAACGCCGCCCAGCCGCACGAGATCGGCGCGGTGATGGCGAATCGGCAGTTCTTCCAGCAGTTCGGCCAGGTGCTCGGCGGCGCGATCTTTGGCGTGATCCTGACGACCACGCTCACCGGCCAGCTGCAGCAGAACTTTGCCCAGATCAACGATCAGGTACCGCCGGCCATGCAAGCAGCGCTCGATCCGTCGCAGTTCCAAAGCAACGTCGGTGCCGAAGGCGCAGGCGGTGAAGGTGTTGATCTTGAGTCGCAACTGGCGGCTGTCGCAATCGCGCCGATCGAGCAGCAGCGCAGTCTGACTGAGGCAGCTCTGGGCGGCAACGTGGAGGCGCGCAACCAGCTTCTGAGCAGCGCCGAGACGCTGCCGGAGGTCAAGGCCGCCGTCACCACCACGAGCGATCCAGCGGCGCGCGATCGTGCCAGCAGCGCCATCGATGCCGCTGAGCAGGCCGCCCGTTCGGATGCGGCGCGAGTTGGGCAGCAGATCACCACCGCCGTCAAGACCGCGTTTGCGACCAGCGTGACCCGCATCTACCTGTTCGCGATCCCGCTGTCGGCGGTCGCGCTGCTGGTGATCGCGCTCTGGCTGCCGGAGATTCCGCTAGGCAAGGGCCGCAAGTTCGAGACGGCCCACGGAGAATAAGTGCGCCACGAGCGCAAGGAACGTTATGCTATCCGATACGACAATGACCGCGCCAATCGTCGAGCAGAATACGTCGCGACGCGACATGAGCATCATCCTGACCATGCTGGTTGCGGCTTTCGTGGTGATCCTCAACGAGACGATCATGAATGTCGCACTACCGAAGCTGATGACGGAGCTGCAGATCACCGCGAGCACGGCTCAGTGGCTGGCGACTGCCTATATGCTGGTGATGGCGGTGCTGATCCCGACGACCGGCTTCTTGATGCAGCGCTTTACCACGCGCACGCTGTATCTCGCGGCGATGGGC
>JAFAYS010000577.1 GCA_019240175.1 Chloroflexota bacterium
GGCCTGATCCGCTCAAGCAGCACGTTGATCGTCGGTTCGCCCGGCACCGGCAAAACGCTGCTGTCACTGCATTTTCTGGCGGCGGGCGCGCAGGTCGGCGAGCGCGGCCTGATGATCTCGTTTCAGGAAAATCGCGAGCAGCTACAGTTCCGCGCCAAACACTTCGGCATCGACCAATCGCTGGGTCGCGAGGGTGGCCTGACCGAGGTGCTGGGCCTATCGCCGGTGGAGCTGAATCTAGACGCCGCCGCCGACATGATCCGTGAGGCCGTCACCACCCGCAAAGTGAAGCGCGTGGTGATCGACAGCGTGGCCGAGCTTGAGTCTGCCGTGCGCGATCCCGAGCGCTTCGACGATTTTCTCGCCTCGCTGGTCGGCTTCTTGCGCGAGAATGAGGTCACAACCTTGATGACCCGCGAGATCGCGCAGATCTTCGGCACCGAGCTCACGATCTCCAGCCGCGGCTTGTCGTATATTGTCGATAACATCGTGCTGCTGCGCTATATCGAGCTGCGCGCCGAGATCAAACGCGCGATCACCGTGCTCAAAAATCGCGGCAGCAACCACGACAAGCGGCTGCGCGAGCTGGTGATCGACGATAACCGCATGCAGATCGGCGATCGCTTCGAGAATCTGTCGGGGCTGATGACCGGCCAACCCCAGCTGATCGTCGAGCCACCGCCAAGCGGTGGTTCAAGGGAGCACAACTAGTGGCGGCGGAGCACATGCAGCGCCAGCACACGCCGACGGTGTTGGTGATCGATGATGAAGACTACGTAGCAGATATGCTCGCCAGCGCTTTGGAGATCGAGGGCTACACGGTGCATCTGGCCTATAACGGGCGCGATGGGCTGGCGCTGGCGCAGACGCTGCGCGTCAATCTAGTGATCATCGACATCATGATGCCGTATATGAACGGCATCACGCTGATCCATGAGCTGCGCAAGCTGGATCACACCGTCGAGGTGCCGATCATTTTGATCAGCGCGGGCGCGCGGCCACGTGATCAGATGGCGGGCGTAAACTTCATGCCCAAGCCCTTCGATCTGGATCACATGCTGGCGCTGATCGCAACAACCTTTGAGTCGTCAGGAGTTGACGAATGACCTACGACCTTAAGCAGGCTGAGATCACCTTTACCGCTGCGCTGCGCAACGGCGACGAGTTCGCGGCGCAACAGGTGATCTCCGAAGCCCAGTCGGCAGGCGTCGACTCGACGGCGATCTATCTCAAGATTTTTGCGCCCAGCATGGTCACGATCGGCGAGCTGTGGGAGCAAAACGAGCTGAGCGTGGCCGAGGAGCATCTGGCGACCTCGATCACCGAGCGGCTGATCGGCCAGATGTCGCCGTCGTTTAGCGCGCAGCAGGCGGCGGGCGAGCCGGGCCGCGTGGTGATGGGCTGTGTGGCCGGCGAGCGGCACGTGCTGGGCCTGCGTATGCTGGCCGATATTTTCCGCAAGCAGGGCTGGCGCGTGCTGTACCTTGGCGCGGACGTGCCCAACCACGACTGGACGCGGCTGGTTGCGCGCTTCAACGCCGATCTGGTGGCGATCTCCGCCTGCGCGGAGCGGCACGAGACGCAGCTCACGGAGCTGATCGGCGACCTGCGCACGGCTAATCCCCTGCTCGAAGTGCTGATCGGTGGCGGCTGCTTCGACCGGGATCAGAATCTGTGGCGCAAAGTCGGCGCGACCCAGCATCATCCCGATGCGCTGACTGCCGTCACGCTGGCAACCGCGCGCTACGCCCGCGATACGGCGCGCCGGAACGATAGCCGGGCGCTTACACCGAAGATATAATAAACTTTTGAAGGATAACCACCACATCCCCGCACCGGTCTCGCCCCCCGCCTGGCCTGCCGAGATCGCCCAGGCTGCGGTGCAGGCGACGCAACACCTGCTGCTTGTGCTCGACACGGCAGGCACGATCCAGCATGTCAATCAGGCGGCGCTTGCCCATCTCAAGTATCGTCCCGAGCAGCTGATTGGCGCTTCGTTTGTGGAGCTGCTGGACGCTGGCAGCCGCAATAAAGGCCGCGCGCTGCTGGCGCGGGCGCTGCCCCACGAGATCAGCCCGGTCTTTGAGCTAAACCAGAACACCGCCACAGGTGAGATCATGCTGATCGGCTATCAGGTCACGGTGCTCCCTGCCCAGGGACGCAGCAACGGTGCCTCCGCGCGGCTGATGCTGGTCGGCAATCCGCTGAACAACGTGATCGCTTCGACCGAGCGGCTGATTAATCTGAACCGGCGGCTGCGCGCGCTCTTCTCGATTGTCGCCGCGACCTCGCGCTCGATTGTGCTGGCGGATCTGCTACAGCAGGCGCTGGATGTTGCCATCGCCGAGCTTGATCTGCTGGCCGGCGTGGTTTTTCTGGCAGATACGCCGGTGGATCTCGATCGCACGCCGACGGTACCACAGCTGCGGCCCGGCCAGATCAAGCTGGCGGCGCAGCACGGCTTTACCTCACGCTTCGTCGCGCGGCTATCTGATGCGCAGCCGTTCGCGGCCTTCTGGAATAACAAAGTTCATGCGAATAAGCTGGCCGTGGTCAGCGGCGACGCCGACGAGGTCGGCATTCAACCCTTCGATCTAGAGCGACCCGCCGGCATTCTGCTCAGCGTGCTGGCCACGCCACTCGTCAGCGAGAATCAGCTGGTCGGCTGGCTCTACGTGGTCACAGATCGCTACCGAGCGGCCAGCTCCGATGAGCTGGATCTGCTGCAAACGATCGGCAACCTGCTGGGGCCGACTGTCGAAAATGCGCGCTTGTACGATGCGCTGCTGCAAACCAGCGGACGGCTGCAGGCCGTGCTCGACGGCATCGATAGCGGCGTGCTGCTGGTGGATCAAGAGGGCATTGTGCGCTACGCCAACACGCGACTGGGCAGCTTGCTCAACGCCGATGTGAGCCGCTGGCCGGGACAACCGCGCCACGCAGTGGTCCCCAAAAATCTGGTGCCGGTCAAACAGCAGTCCGAGCCCTTTGGCGATCAGCTGTGGGAGATCGAGGACGGCTCGTCGCGCTGCCTGCTGCGCCGCTACGCCGACCTGGTCTATGATCTCAACGAGGTGCCGCTCGGCTCGATCGAGGTGTACAGCGATGTCACAAACATCCAGGAGATGAACCGGCTCAAAGATGAGTTTGTCGCCGCAGCCGCCCACGATCTGAAAACGCCCGTGACCGCGATCAAAGGCTATGCCCAGATCGCGACGCGACTCTGCCGCAAGCTGGACGAGCCCCGGCTGTTGCAGCAGCTGGCGATGATCAACGCCCGCAGCGACGAGCTGGCCTATCTCATGGACGCGCTGCTGGATATGTCGCGGCTGCAAGGTGGCCGCATGTGGCTGGATCTCGAAACCTTTACCGTCAGCGATCTGATCGCCAATGTCGCCAAGCATTTCGAGTTCGACCTGACGCGACGCAAGCGCAACCTGCTGACGGAAGCGCCCCCAACTCCGATCGAGGTGACCTGGGATCGCATCCGCATGGAGGGCGTGCTGATCAACCTGATTGGCAACGCGATCAAGTACTCGCCCGACGGCGACGATATTGCCGTCAGCGTGCAGCCCTGTACCGTTCCCCACGATCAAAGAAACTGGGTCGAGATCACAGTGACGGATCACGGCATCGGCATTCCGCCCGAGGAGCGCAAGCAGGTGTTTGAGCGCTTCTACCGCACCCGCGAGGCCGTCGCAGAAGGGTTTAAGGGCACGGGCATCGGTCTGTACATCGCGCATCATATTGTCGAGCTTCACGGCGGGCGCATCTGGGCCGACGCGGCGCTGCACGGCGGGCGCGGCACGACGATGCATGTGCTCATGCCGTGCGTGAGCCCAAACGTCGAGCCGTCGGAGTAAACGAGGGAACAAAGGAACAAAAGAACAAGGGAACAAAGAAATAGAGAACAAAGAACAAAAGAACAAAGCGTAAGGGCGCTGCTTGCCGCGCCCGCAACTAAAGCCCATCACGGCGCTGCCGCCCGCCTGCCGCAAACCCGCAAAACGAACAAGCGAACCAAAGCACAAAGCAAGTACCTTCATTCCCCCTTCGCCTGTCGCAACGGGAGAAGGGGGTTAGGGGGATGAGGGCCTGCGCATCTCAGCCAACAACGATTTAGCTCTTCCCAAGGCGATCCAGCCCGCCGCGCTTGAGTTGCGAAATAGCCTAAATTTGCTATCATTGTATGTTTGGAGAGAGCCCAGCTAATACATAATTAACAGGAGATCGATATGACCGATCAATCTGAAACTCACTCTTACACATTTCGGGCCGAGGTCCAGCAACTGCTGCAGATTCTGTCGCACGCGCTGTACACCGATCGCGAAATTTTCCTACGTGAAGTTATCTCCAACAGTTCCGACGCGATGCACCGCATGCGCGTCGAGGCGCTGACCAACTCCGAAGTTGTCGATCGTGATGCCGAGCTAGTGATCCGCGTTTCGGGCGACGAGGAGGCCGGCACCGTCACCATCAGCGACGCGGGCATCGGCATGACGCAGGAAGAACTGGTCCAGAACCTAGGCACGATCGCGCACTCCGGCGCGCGCACGGTCATGGAGCGGCTAGAAAAGGATCAGCGCTCGGATCTAATCGGCCAGTTCGGCGTGGGCTTCTACGCGGTCTTTGCCGTCGCCGATCGCGTGGTCGTCAGCTCGCGCTCGTTCAAGCCCGACGCGCAGGCCGTGCGCTGGGAGTCGACCGGCGGCGATACCTATACCGTCGAGGCGGACGATCGCCAGGAGCGCGGCACCACAATCACGATCCACCTGAAAGACGACGCCAAAGAGTTCGCCCAGCAGTGGAAGCTGCGCCAGAT
>JAFAYS010000595.1 GCA_019240175.1 Chloroflexota bacterium
CCTCACGCCAAAACAGTTCCGGCTCCTGGAGCGAGCGTTGATACAGCGCCTGATAGTCGCCGACGTGCGCTTGCGCGGCAAGTTGGGGATTGGGCGGCGACACAAACTCCGCGTCGCCATAGGCCGCATGAGACAGCTGTGGTTCTCCTCGCGTCATTGCAGTGCTCCCTCATCATGCTAATGGATCAAGTATAAGGGTGGCTGCAAAAAAGCCAGGTGGTGGATCAGCGATCATTTTTCGCCAATTGCTTAACGGAACTGTCGCAAGCTGTGGCAGGAGTGAGTGAGGACGATCAGGTGCGCTAGCATTATACGCGATGATTTTCAGCGCTTGGGAATATCTGCGAAAGGATCAAGGAAACAAAGCGTCGACCGCGAAGGTCCAGTCAGGAACGGCAGGCTCGGCCTCTGCTTGCTGCCCTCGCCGGTAGATACTTGCCGTGTCAGGATTCTCGGCGCGGTACACGCGGATCACGTCTTCGCTCAGCAGATCGACATCCCACACCACGAACGTGCCGGCGGCAAAGTAATCGGCGCGCTTCTCGGCAATTGCGCGCTCGGCGGCTGAACCATAATCGCCTTCGCTGCGCACTTCGACGGCAAAAGCTGGCGCGCCGCCTAAAAACTTCATGCCCGTAGGCTGGCCCGTGTAAAACGCCGCATCCGGGCTAAACGACTGGCGATTGGGGAGATCGACAAGAAAACCGGCGTTATCTGCAATCGCGTATCCTGATTTGGTACGGCGCGCATAGTCACGGAGGCTAACGTAAATCTCACTTGCTGCGTAGTTGGGTAGAAAACCAGTCGGAGACATCAGCACCAACTCTCCATTGACTAGCTCAGCTTTGCGGTTGTCAGGTACACGGTACAGATCTTCAATTGTGGCGTGTATTCTCATTGCCATGTGCAAACCTCAGTTGAGCCAAGCTTTTCCCACACGCCTCGATCAATCTCTGCGGCTAGCTCAGCTGCTTGCTCCTCGGTAAGCTGGCTTTGCTTCCGCAGCGTCTCCAATTCTAGAAAATCCAAAAATCGCCTGAGCGCCTCTTGATCAATCTTGTCACGACTAACGCGCACAACAATATCGCGTTGCTCGATTTCGATCGTGTAAGCTGTGTTAGCCATGGGCTTCTCCTAGCGAATGTATTCTATCAAGTACACTATAGCGTGAATATACCGATTTGGTGTATGTATTGGATGTAGCCGCCCGCCATCCGCTTCTAACGCGCGAAAAATCAGCGGATCGAAAGCGCCGGGAGCCGGGCACCTGAATCAAGGACGCCCGGCGAACGAAAAGCATAGACTCCGATGGAAAAACTGAGAGCGAGGAGCACCAGACGCCGCCTCGTCCGACAAACGGCTACTCGCTGTCCTCGGATTTGGAGCCTTTGAGCAGCGCGTAGATCGCCATTGCGTGGCCATGCCCGAGCCCAAAATCATCCTTGAGCCACTGCACGATCGTTCCGGCTTTGACGCCATCCTTGATCGTGGTGCCGTCGGTGAAGCCTTTCTCGGCGGCTAGCTGTCGAAAATCTTCGGGGCCTTTGCCGGTCTTGGCCTTGATGTTTTCCAGGTACGCTTGAAACGACATCGCTGAGTCCTTTGACGAGTGGCGAACATGCCGTGAATAGATAGAGAGATCTACGAGCAACTTCTAAGCCGAAGCACGCGCCTACTCAGCACGCAGCTCGGCGCGCACACGCATCAGCGTATAGCCAAGCTTATTCTGACCACTACCGTCTTTGCCGCAGCCCCAGTAATAATCGCCCGGCGCGTTTTCGACAAGCTCCTCATCGCCGGTCGCCAGCAGCAGCTCGCGCAGTTGAGGATGCGTTTGAAACTTCTTGAGCACAGCCCGATACATCACGTCGTCTTTGATGCCCTCCCAGTCGGAGCGCAGCGGCAGCTCACGGGTGCGTCCCAGCTCGGCGGCGAGCTTTGGCGCTTTGGCTCCTCGGATACGCTCGCGGTAGGCCGCATCTTCAAACTTTTGCGCCTGGAAGTAGTGCTCGGTAGTCGGCCACCACAGCCCGTCAAGCTCAATGCCATAAGCCGCAAAGTTCGAGAACTCACCGTAGCGGTCGTTCGTCGAGTAAAAATAAATCGTCATGGGTTAGATCCTTCACAAGCTATAAAGCAATAAGTAAAGAACGCCGAGATAACCCATTTTACTCTAGCCCTCTGAGACAAACTCGTCAAAATGATCGCCAGATCCGACTTGACCAAAGCCCGCGAGATCGCGATAATATAGCCTCGCAGCCAGGCACAGCTTCCCAAACTGCCGTATTGCTTTGCTTCCCGCAATGCAGCGCTGCGCGATCGATGTGATGCCGGCAGGTGCATTGATCACCCAACAAACACATCTACAGCTTTAAGTATGGCAATGACGCGACTATTTAAGGAGGGCACATCCCTATGACTCAGCATGACCTGTTAACCACGCTTGAGGACGGCCTTGATACGCAGCGCATCTCGCCCTATCTGGCGGCGTATATTGCGGCGGAGGTGTTGAACGTCGACGCGCGCTCAACCGGCTACGACGATCGCATTCGTCTCGACGACACGGTCGAGATCGAGCGCCGTCTCGCTCCGATTCGCGAGCTGGTCTAACACTTTTTACGCCAATTCTTGTAACCAGGACACGCTATAGCGGCGTGTCCTGGTTTGTTTAAACCGCAGCGTATGTGATCAAAGCTGCTGATCGCCGACCTGTTCTGGCAGGTCCAGTAGCGTGACTCGTCCGCTCGATCCGTCCACGCGGATGCGCTGGCCGCTCCGTAACCGGGTTGTCGCTTCGTGGACGCCGACGACTGCCGGAATGCCGTACTCGCGCGCCACAACCGAGCCGTGCGTCATCAGCCCGCCGACCTCCATCACCAGCCCGCCCGCCGCTAAAAAGAGCGGTGTCCAGGCCGGATCGGTGCCGCGACAGACCAGAATCTCACCCGGCGCGAGCTGCTCGGCGTGTGGGTCGAAGACCACGTGGGCCAGGCCCTCGACACTGCCGGGCGAGACCGGACTGCCAATCAGCGTCGTCGCGTCGGCGGCGGTGTTGGCGATGCCGTCGAAGAACGCGCGTCCGTCGCTCAGCAGCAGACGCGGCACCTGCCGGCGCTGTTTTTCGCGCTCGTAGGCGCTCCGGCGCTCGGCGATCAAGGCTTGCCAATCGCGAGTATCGCCAGCCGCCAGCGCTTTGATCTCACCCCGGTGCAGAAAGAAAAGATCGTCGGGCTGCGCGATCACGCCTTGAGCAGCCAGCTCGCGGCCACTGGCGATCACCGCCTCGCGCACCGTGCCGATGATGCGGATCGCCGCGAACTTCGGGCTTTCGCGCAGCCCAGCCAGCGCGCGGACGCGTCGCGCCGCCCAGCGGGCTAGTCGGGCTTTGATCCAGCCGCGCTTGCTTGTGCGCAGCTCCCGCACCAGCCGATCGATCGCAGCCTGGGCTGATGCCGCTCCCTGCTCGAAGATGACATCCGGCGCGGCGCTGGGCTTATCGATCTGAAGATAGCTTTGCAGCGTCTGGATCAGCGGCAGCGGATATTCTTGCCAGCGCGTGCGGCCCATGTCGATCTCGGCGATGCCGCGCATGCCGTAGCGCTCCAAAAACCGGTCGAGCGCGGCCTGTGCCTGAGGCGGTAAGCGTTGCTGAAGCAGATCCTCGGCCAGCGTTACAGCATCGGTGCGCTGAATATACGCCAGCATCGCCGGATCGGACTTGATGCTGCGTGCCGCCTGCCACAGCGCCAGATCCATCTCGGTGGTGACATTGTGCGGCAGCCCGCGTGTGATCTCAAGCACCTGATGCGTATCGCCGGGCAGCGTGCTTGCCAGCCGGTTCAAGATTTGTAGGCCGAGCATCCCTGATGCGATTCCTGGCCCGATGATCGGAATGCCACGCCGAACCAGCGTTTGCGGCGCGCTGTCGAGCAGGGCGATGCGCTCGGCTAGCGATGTGGCGGCGCGGCTTTGCGCCTGCACCTCGCCGACGATCGCCTCGACGCGGCGCTGGATGCGCAGGCGGCCCAGGTTGGGATAGATCAGGTTGTAGGCGACGTTGCCCAGAATCGGGCTCAGCGTGCGGACAATTTGTATTCGCGTCGGTAGGCTCATGCGGCGCTTGACTGGTGTCAGTGCGGGCTCGGCGAGGAGCGCGAGCAGCATTTGACGCGAGGCCGGCTCGGCTACGCGCAGCGCGTTGGGAATAATGCTGTGCAGCCGGTGGTGGCGCAGCGCGCCGGTGATATTGAGAAAGAGCCGCTCGCCCGCCGTGACAAAGACGCGCTGCGTTTCGGCGGTGACGCGTTGGTTGAACAGATTGGCGATAGTTGCGGCGATCGATTGGAAGAGATCGCGGCCCAGCGGCGTGAGCGGATCGAGCACGCCCTGCACTGCGCCGAACGAGAGCAGCACTTGCAGCGGCTCCGGCGCGAGACCGTCCGGCAGCGGAAACAGCGAGGTGATCGGTCGCGATTGCACCACGAAGAGCCTTCCATCGGCCCAGGCCCACTCGATATCCTGCGGGCTATCGAACAGCCTGGCGATGCGCTGACCCAGCCGCGCCAGCTCGACAATCGCGGCATCCGGCAGCGCCTGCCGCTGAGCGGCATCTGCGGCAGCTGTAGTTGTGCCGCCACCCGACGTGCCCCGGATTACCAGGGCTTTTGCGCCCAGCGTTTTGGTAAGTATGCGCCCCGTGCTCGGCGCGACAACATAATGATCGGGCTCGACCTGCCCCGATACCAGCGCCTCGCCCAGGCCCAGCGTCGCATCGATCACCGTTTCGGCGCGCTTGCCGCTCAGCGGATTGGCCGTGAAGAGCACGCCCGCCGCCTCGCTCTCGACCATTGTTTGCACAACGACCGCCAGGGCCACATCGCGCTGATCGATGTTGTTGCGGGCGCGATAGCCGATCGCGCGTGCGGTCCACAAGCTGCTCCAACAGCGGATCACCGCATCCAGCAGCGCTGGCTCGCCGACGATATTCAGAAATGTGTCTTGCTGGCCGGCAAACGAAAGATCCGGCAGATCCTCAGCCGTGGCCGATGATCGCACCGCGACGGCGGGCTGGCCAAGCTCGGCGTAGGCCGCACGAATCCCGACGGCGATCGCTTCAGGCAGCGCGCCTGCCGCAAACAGCGCGCGAATCGTGGCGGAGGTTGCTTCGAGCATCTGCGGATCGTCAAGCTTGGTTCGCGCGATCAGACCCAGGATCTGCTCTTCCAGCCCATTAGCGGCGACAAATGCCGAGTACGCCCTGGTGGTGAGGATAAAACCGTCCGGCACCGGCAGTTCGGCGCGCGCCAGTCGGGACAGATTTGCGCCTTTGCCGCCGGCCAGCGCGAATGTAACCTGTGGATCGTTGAGTCGCAGCGCCAGGGGCTGCTCCGCGCCCAGAGGATCGCGGTGCGCTGTAGGCGTTTTGGGGAAAGAAGCTTGATTCATAAACACACCTCATGTGCTGCGGCGGGCTTATCCCGCGCTCAGCGACGAGCGATTGGTGCTACGGTTTATTCTAACACCGCGATCGACTCGCGATAAACGCCGACACGCGGAGCCCTGATTAGAGCTCCGCGTGTCGTGAATGTGGCTTTTTGGGTGGGTAGCTCCCGCGCTGATTAGCGCTGAGGAACCATATGTCCCAGCAGCGCCCCGATCTCGCGATCCTCGGCCTGTAGGCGCTGACGCTGCGCGACGAGCAGCTGACGGATCACGTCGTGACGCTCGGCGACGATGCAGCGGAAGGCGTGCAGCATCCCGATCGACGTCAGCTTGCGCTGCTTGCCGTCAAGCTCCACGTAGAGCGCGCCGGTGTCGAAGAGCCGGCCCAGCGCGTTCTGGCGGACCGTAATATCGTTGAGCGCGATCGAGACGACGATTGGCTGCGACAGCCAGCGGTAGATCACGACCTCGCCGTTTTCGATTACGACTGTCTCGGCCTGGTAGCGCCAGATCAGCAGCGAGCCGATCACGACGCTCACGCCGACGGCGACCATCCAGCCGATCGCGCCGCTCTGAGCGTAGAGCGCCAGCAAGCGCGCTCCCAGTCCGACAACCGCGAAGAGCTGGAGCAGGTAGCCCAGGAGCAGGGGCTTGAAAACGTACTGCTGGCTCCATGTGAACAATGTGCGCTGCATACCTGCCTCCTTTTTACCTACTAACAGCCAATAAGGTAACGATTGCCAGCGCTAGCAGCAGCAAGCAACCGCTGGGACGTGCCGACGACGGTTCCACAACATAGATTACGTGTGGTCTGGCCGGGCGCAAAGACGAGACGAGTACCAAGACCAAGAGCAGCACGCCGATCGCCAAAACTTCCATAGCAGTTCTCCTTGTGAACAGCTTGCTTCAGGCGACCCAGATCTGTGCAATCCTCCGTAGACGGTCTTGTGGGTTTTAGTGAGCTCCTGTGAGCTTGTGTTTATATACTAAACTATCTAGTGAGCTTTGTCAAGAGGGGATTTGTGTGTTTTAGTTGACTTTAGGAAGTATTCGGTGTATAAGTGAAGTAAGGACGATGCAGAGCATACATGTCTGGTGTAGTGACTGCTGCCAAAGCAACGCTCTACTGCATGTCTTGGTTATATCGCCGCAACGCTGAATAGGAACCGCATATGAAGGTCCTCGATCAAAGTTTAGATTGCTCCTATCTTTCTTCACACGAGCGCGAGCTGCTTGATGAAACAAACAGTCTCGTTGAAATATACACAAAATCCTCACGATACCCCACTGACGAGATTGCCAAGCGGATCACCTTGTTAAGGGAATGGCAGCTGCCGGGAGTGGTTCTTGCAGCAGCGCTGATCGAGCCACTGCTGGTCACGATCGAGCCGAACGATTCGCGACTGCATCCACAGGCGTTGGAGCTGGCGCGCCGCTTGCATGAGCTTGACAGCTTTGAACGTCACAGCGAAGACCAGAATCGGGCTGGGCGCGTCGAGCGGCTGCGCGAGCTGTTATACGTCGGCTATACCAACGTCGAGGCGGCGCTGCTGTGTTTGGCGGCGCATGTCGTGCGCATGCGGTCGATCCGTGATCTGGATCGGCAGATGGCGCGGCTGCTGGCTGAGGACAACGAGGCGATCTTTCTGCCGCTGATCGAGATGCTGGGCCTATGGCAGCTGCGGCACGAGCTGGGCGATCCTGGGCTGGAAGTGCTCAATCCCGATAATGTGTGGGAAACGATCCACAAACAGAAAAGCCTGGCGCGGCCCCTACGCGAACAGTGCTGCGCCGATATTCAGGCCGTGCTGGCAGATGAACTGCGCCAGGCAGGAATCCAGGGCGAGATCGCGCTGCATCCCAACTCGGCGTTTGGCCTGTACCGGCGGCTGCGGCACGGCGCGGCGCTCGGCACGGTCGTGCGCGATGTCGTGATCGACCTGCTGGTCGAGCAGCCCCACGACTGCTACCTGGCGCTGGCGCTGATCCATCGTCACTGGCGACCGATCGAAGGGCGAACCGTGGAGGGCGGCTACTTTCGCGACATGATCGGACAGCCCGAGTCGAACGGCTACCAGGCGCTGGTCACAACGGTCGGCTACCGCCTGCACGATCAGCTGGAGATCACGCTACAGTTTCGGATTCGTACCCACGCGATGGAGCGGATCAATAGTCTGGGCATCGTCGGGACCAAGTTTGCCCGTCCGCAGCCGGTGCGTATCAAAAACGTCTGGTGGCAGAACGAGTCGCGCATCGCGTTTGTGCGCGAGCGTCCGCTGGGCTCGCTGGGTGCGACCACCGACGAGCTGTATGTGTTCAGCCCGGCAGGCGAGGTGATCACATTGCCGCAGGGCAGCACGCCGATCGACTACGCGTATCACATCCACTCCGAGAAGGGCAAGCACTGCCTGCGCATCTGGATCAACGGCCAGGAGGCGCGCTACGACACACGGCTGCGCAACGGCGATCTGATCGAGATCGATGTCGATCCCGAGTATCAAGGGCCGGACGAGCGCTGGCTCAGCGTGGTCAAAACCTCCAAGGCGCGCCAGCATGTTAAGCGCGGGCTCAAGCACCGCCTGGCCACGCCGCACGAAGGCCGCGCGCGCATCGATCGGCTGTTGGAGCAGGAGCTGGGCTACTACGGCCTGCCCGACATTCCGCCGGAAGAAGTCGACGAGGCGCTCGCGAAAGCTGCGCGCTACCTGGGCTACGCCAATCGCGAGGCGCTCTACTACGATCTGGCCACCGAGAAGCGCGTGCTGGGCGGCCCGCCGCCGTCGCCGAATCAGATCGTCGCGCATGTGATCGCATCGCGGCTCAAAGATCACGTGGTGCGCGCCGACGAGGAGCCGCTGCAAGTGTCGCGGGTGCAGTTTACACAGTGTATCCACGGTCGGCACCAGTGCCGCGTCGTGCCGGGCGTCAAGATCGTCGGGCGAATTCGCAACGCTGGCACCAAGTACGAGCATCTGGTAGTGTATCGCGCCGATTGCCCGAACGCGCCGCCGCCCGACCAGGCGATCCCGCTGCTGTGGCGCGGCGACAGCCGGCCCGGCGAGGCGATCAAAGTGCGCGTCAAAGCCGTGGATCGCGCGCGGCTGCTGGGCGATGTGCTGGACTCGCTCTACCAGCTCTACGAGCACAACGATCGTTTGTACCTGCTGGATCTGGTGGCCAGCGTGGATCGCGATCGCTCGGCGCGCATCGAGATGACGGTCGAGGCCCAGAGCCAGGAGCCGATCGGGCTGCTGGATCGGCAGTTCGCGCAGCTCAAGGATCGCGGCCTGATCAACGATTTCACGCTGCACACGCTCTCGCCGATCGACAAAGTGCGGCTGGTCGATCGTGAGCTGCTGGCGAATCCCTACACCACGAAAGCTGTCCAGGATCGGCGCGTCTTCAAAGGCCGCGACGACGAGATCCGCTCGATTGTGACGCGGCTCCAGGGCGCGCAAAATCACATCGTGCTCTACGGTATGAGCCGCGTGGGCAAGACCTCGCTGCTGCGCTATCTGCGCGATACGATCGGCAACGTGGCCAACTTCGTGCCGATCTTTATCGACATGCAGGAGCTGGGCGATTGCAACGAGGCGCGCATCTGGTCGGCGATCATCGAGGCCGCCGAGCAGCAACTGTCGACCAAAAACAAGCGCGCGAAATCTGGCCGCAAAAAAACCGAGCACTCGCTGGAAACGTTTCTCGACTGGTGGACCGAGGCCCAGCCGCTGCTGCGCGGCCAGCGGCTGCTGATCATGTTCGACGAGTTCAACATCGTCGACGAGTGGGCCAACGCGCAAAAGGCGCAGATGTTTGTTCACCGGATCAAGCATCTGATCGAGCGCCAGCAGGAGATGGCCTTCATTCTGTGTGTGCAGGAAACGCTCTTCAAAGCCGCCCACGCCGATCTGCCGGTTGTGACGCGTCCGCTGGTGCGCATTGGCTTTCCGCTGCGGCTGGACTACCTGGACCCGCGCGCGGCTGAGCGGCTGATCCGCGAGCCAATGGGCGAGATGCTGCGCTACGACGAGGCGGTCGTGGGCCAGATCCTCGCCGCGACCGCGCATCATCCGTTCTTTCTGCAGCATCTGCTGGGCCGGCTGGTCGAGCATGTCAACATTGCCGAGCGCCGCGTGGTCACCGCCGACGATCTCGCTGAGGTCGCCGATGAACTGCTGCGCCACGGCGGCGACACGCTCTTCCACGATTTTCTGCGCGAGTATCGCCGGCTGGAAGCCAACCAGATTGTGCTGCGCTGCCTGGCCGAGCATTGCAAGCCGGGCGACGCGGGCGTGACGCTGAGTGAGCTACACGCGCTGCTTCAGCAGCACAGCGCCGCGATCGGGCAGCAGGATCTGGAAAAGGTGCTCGACGCGCTGTGTGATCTGGGCATCGTGCGCCGTGATCGCCAGCCGCCGTTTGTTAAACACGTGATTCGGGTGCCGCTCTTCGCACAGTGGCTCCGCGAAAACCGGCCATTGATCTAGCGTCACCTGGGAGTATCTAGCATGTCAGAGATCAATCCGTTTGCGCGCCTGCTGGTGTCGTTCGAGCCGCAGATGTTTATTGGCCGTATCCTGGACGTGCGGACGATTCTGCTGGGCGTGAGCTCGGATGAGCCGCGCTCGTTTGCGCTGCATGGCGTGCGCACGATCGGCAAGACCACGCTGCTCAAGTTTTTAGCGCACGACCACGGGGCCAGGGAGCGCTATCGCAGCACGCTGGTGCACTACGGCGTCGGCGGCGACCGCACGCTGCGCTGCGTCTACGTCAACACCTACCAGCTTGACGGTGCGGCGGTGCTACGGGCGATCTACGATGAGCTGCTGCATCTCGACCTGATCCGCCCTGCCGACGCCGACCTGGCAACCGACGATGCCGAGCAGTCGCTGCTCAAAGAAACGCTGCTGACCCAGCTGCGCACCAAGTACTACAACGCCAAAGAGCGCCTGGTGATCTGCCTCGACCACTTCGACAAGCCGTTCTCCTCGCTCAAGCTCTCCGACGACGCTTTTCTACGCAGCCTGACCAACTACCAATCGTTTGTGATCGCCACCGAGCACCGGCTGGCCGAGCTGCGCCGCGATGCCAACTACGTTTCGCCGCTGGTGAATGTGCTCAGCCCGCGCACGATCGGCCTGTTGACGCAGACCGAGGCCTATGAGCTGGCGGAAAAACCGGCGGCCAAAGCGGGCGCGGCCTTTAGTCGTGAGGAGGCGCAGTTTCTGGTGGAGCTCGGCGGGCGGCAGCCGTATCTGCTGGCCACGCTCTGCGATCAATACTTCGACATGCGCAGCGAAAATCCCGAGCTGAGCGGCCTGCTGGCGGAGCC
>JAFAYS010000790.1 GCA_019240175.1 Chloroflexota bacterium
GAGAATAATTGCGAGAAGGAGCAGCTATGGAAACGGAGCCTCAGACGATCGAGGAGCGGCTGGCACGCCTGGAAGGTCAGTATCACGCCCTGAGCAAAGAGTTGAGCGACGGCTTCGGCGAGCTGCGCAAAACGGTCGACACGATGCAACAGCAGGTCGAGGAGATTCACACTGTTAAGGGCGGCTTTCTCCGCAGCGAGACGCTTGCCGATGTGATTAAGCGCATTGATGATCAGGTTCAGGAGATGCATAAGCAGGTGATCGCGATCAGCAACTGGACGCAGACCGGCAAGTAGCGGCGCTGATGGCAAGCCGCTTGCTTGGCTAAGCTCAGGAATTGGAAAGGCACGCAGGCCCAAATCTGGCGTGCCTTCGCTTGGGAGATCTGGACCATGCAGCGCGCGGCAGAAACAACCAGTGACGATCTCAAGGCCAAAGCCTGGACCATGTACGAGCAGCTGGTCGCGACCTATGGGCATCAGCCGAACGTGCCGCGCCGCGAGCCGATGCACGAGTTGATCTCGACGATTTTGTCGCATCGCACGACGGGCCGCAACGAAGACCTGGCCTACGAGCGGATGATCAAGCGCTGGGGCTCGTGGGAAGCGATCCGCGATGCGCCGGTCGACGAGCTGGCCGAGGCGATCGCGCCGTCGAACTTTGCTGAGCAAAAAGCGCCGCGCATCAAGCAGGTGCTCAGCCAGATCATCGAGGAGCGCGGCGAGGCTAATCTTGAGTTTCTGCGCGACATGCCGCTCGACGAGGCGATGCGCTGGCTGACGGATCTGCCGGGCGTCGGGCCGAAAACGGCGTCGCTGGTGCTGCTATTCTGCTTTGCGCGGCCTGTGCTGCCCGTCGATACGCATGTGCACCGCGTTTCCCAGCGCGTGGGCCTGATCGGCCCCAAGGTGGACGCCACGGCAGCCCACGCCCTGCTGCTGCCCATGTTCCCACCCGATCCGCAAATCCTCTACAACTTCCACATCGACACGCTGCGCCACGGGCAAAAGGTGTGCATCTGGGGCACGCCGCGCTGTAGCAAGTGCCCGCTCACCGAGATTTGCAACTATTACCACTCGGATGCGCCCAAGCGTTAGCAGCCGCTGCATCGGTCCTGTTTTATGGTAGTATGGTGACTACTCAACGGGCTTTCCCGTTGCTTTTCTGCGTTATCACCGTTATCATACATAGCTGTTGCAGCCCCGCGCGGGCCGCTGCAATTTTCTCAGAACTTCCTGGTCGGCGATTACGAAGAGGAGACGGCCCGTATGCGCCTCGCTCACCCATTTACACGTGCCCTGGTATCAATCTGTTTTACGCTTTTGTTAGCAGGCCTGATGTTGCTGCCAGCGGCTGACATGCCCGCGCTAGCACGACCGCAGCCGCAATCCGCTCCGCCCACGGCAACCCAAGGCCCCTCGCCGACTGCCGACCCAGGGTTTCCTGTGGATTTGCTCCCAGATAGCAAGCAGAAATATGGCAATGTAGGTAGCTTTGTCACCTACAACTTCACGATTGTCAACAATACGGCTGCGCTTGGCGGCTGTCCAGGGACGGGTTTGTTTACCATCTCGGTCACCAGCAACACCTTCCAGGCTTCGGGCTACCCCGGCTCGCGCAGTGTTGCTCCCGGCACTTCGGGCACCTTCTCTGTCAATCTCTTCATTCCCGCGACGACCATTCCCGGCACATCCGCGACCATGACCGTCGAGGTGATCTGCCAGGCTGACACCGATATTTCGGACTCCGAGCAGGTTATTACCACGGCGACGATCAATAACTCGCTGCCGACCACGACGCCGACGGTGACGCTGACGGCGGTGCCGACCGGCACGACCGGCCCGACGCCGACGCAAGGCCCGATCTGTATCGATCCGTTCGAGCCCGACAATCTGCTGACGCAGGCCAACGAGATCCTGCCCGATGTGGCCCAGAATCACACGATCTGTCCCAAGGGCGACGAGGATTTTGTGTACTTCGGCGGCGTCGCAGGCAAAGTCTACACGATCGATATTTTGGCGATGGACCCCGGCATCGATCTCACGCTGAGCTTGTATGACGAGGCCGGCAACCTGCTAGCGTTCAACAACGATTTCCCGCGCAACAACGACGCCTCCGATATCAAGCCGCGCATCCAGTCGTGGCGCGCGCCGGCCAACGGTCGCTACTACATCAAGGTGCGCGACGACGCAGGCCGTGGCGGCACGGATCTCAAGTACAGCATCGAGCTGCAAAGCGAAAGCTATGGCCCGACGCCGACGCTGGTGCGCGAGCTGTGTACCGATCTTTTCGAGCCTGACGGCGTGCCGGAGCAGGCGCGGCTGGTCGTGGTCCGCGAGGTCCAGCCTAACCATCGCTTCTGCCCCTCGGGCGATGCCGACTGGGTGCGCTTCTTCGCCAAGACCGGCCAGCGCTACACGCTGCGCGTCGATAGCCAGTCGCGGCCCGGTGCCGACCCCGTGATGGTGCTGGTCGATCGCGATGGCGCGACGATCCTCGACTTCAACGACGATACCGGCGGCACGCTCGATCCGCGCATCGAGTTCCAGCCGGTTGTCGACGGCTTCTACTTCGCGCAGCTCAAGAACGTCGGCGACATCGGCAGCCAGTTTATCGCCTACGACTTCTACTTCGAGCCGGCGGGCGTTGCTACCACGCCGACCACGACCAATCCGACGACGAATCCGACGACTGAGACGGCGACCAGCACCACCCAGACGGCGACCACCGCAACCTCTGGCTCCGGCACGGTCACGCCGACGCGCACGCCTGGCCCAACGCCGACGCAGGATCAAACCCAGATCGCCACGATCGTCACCTATCCTGCGCCCACGCAGACCGCGCTGATCGGCGCGACGCAGACGGCGGTTGCCGGTAGCTCGATGGATGGCATTAAGGGCGCGCCGACCTTTATTAACGGTGCGGCAAAAGATTTCGTCGATCCATCGCTCAGGAACGTTTGGTCGCGCACGGATCAGGTCGTCGCGGCGCGGCAGGTCGATCGCTCGTGGATGTGGGGCCCCAGCGGCTTGGTTGCGCGTGCCGAGGTCTACTCCCAGTCGAACGGCGGCGCACGCCAGGTGCAGTACTTCGACAAGGCGCGCATGGAGATCACCGATTGGAGCCGCGATCGCAACAATCCCTGGTTTGTGACGAACGGCCTGCTGGTCAAGGAGCTCATCCAAGGCGAGCTCCAGATTGGCGATGCTGAGTTTATCAAGCGCGCGCCGGCAGCGATCGCTGTGGCCGGTGACGCCGACTATGCTCAGGCACCGACCTATGCCAGCTTCGCCAAGCACACCGAGCGCGCCAGCGATCGCACGGGCCAGCTCGCCAGCGCAACGCTGCGCCGCGACGGCAGCACCGGCACACAGAGCGGCGCTGTACCGCAGGACGCAGCACGCCTGGCGCACTATGTCTCCGAGACCGGCCATAACATTCCGCAGGTCTTCTGGGATTTCCTCAACGCGCAGGGTCCGGTCGGCAATGGTCAGCAAAACGACGTGCTCGTGGATTGGGTCTTTGCGATGGGCTATCCCGTCAGCGAGCCCTACTGGACCAAGGTCAAGATTAGCGGCGTGGAGCACGATGTGCTGGTGCAGGCATTCCAGCGCCGCGTGCTGACCTACACGCCGACGAATCCGGATGGCTGGAAGGTCGAGATGGGCAACGTCGGGCGGCACTACTACACGTGGCGCTACGGCAGGCAGCCATAGGAAAGGGTAAGGGAGCGCGGTGCTGAGCCGCGCTCCGCCTTCACGTATCATCAATGTTTTTTCCGCCTCCGAAACCTCCAACTCCACCCACCACGCCGGCGTCAAGCTTGACTCGTCGCTCCCTGCACGATCGGATCGTCGAGATGCTGAGCTACCTGAGCGATGAGATCGACTCGCGGCGGGTTGGTGGTCTGGGCGAGGCACAGGCGGCTGGATATGTGGCAGGACGGCTGCGGCGTGCTGAGTACACCGCAGCCGTTCAATCGTTTCGCGCCAGCACAGGGGCGCAGGTGGCGTTCGTGGTGCTCACGACGCTGGGCGTGATCGGCGGTGCGCTGGCTGCGCTGCAAATCGGTACGCTATGGCTGGTCGTGGCCGGACTGCTGGTTGTGCTGTCGC
>JAFAYS010000815.1 GCA_019240175.1 Chloroflexota bacterium
TTCGGGCAGTGAGCGCAGATCGATCAGCGGCAGCGCCAGGAACGGCACCGGCCCGATCACCTGTACCGACTGTCCTTCGACCGATTTGAAGGTCGTGCGCAGGCTGGTCTGGCGCTCGATGATCGTGGTCAGCGTGCGCTCGAGCGCCGGCAGATCCAGCGTGCCGCGCAGCCGCACCGCCGCCGGGATGTTGTAGGTTGCGGTGTTGGGCTCGAACTGATCCAGTAACCAGAGCCGTTGCTGTGCAAACGACAGCGGCAGCGGGCCGCTCCAATCGACTGGCTGGATCGGCGGTGCCTGCTGAGTGGTGCCTGTGCCACGCGCCGCCTCAATGCGCGCCGCTAGCTCGACCACGGTCGGCGCTTCGAAGACCACCCGCAGCGGCAGCTCCACGCCAAACGCTTCGCGAATGCGCGAGACGATCTGCGTGCCGAGCAGCGAGTGGCCGCCGAGATCGAAGAAGTTGGAGCGTGTGCCCAGCCGCTCGACGCCGAGTACATCGGCCCAGATCTGCGCCAGCAACTCCTCGATCGGCGTGGTCGGCGCGACAAACGTGGCGTCGATCTCGGATTGCAGCTCGGGCACCGGCAGCGCCTTACGATCGATCTTGCCGTTGGGCGTTTTGGGCAGCGCGGGCAGCGTTACGAATGCCGCCGGCACCATGTACTCGGGCAGCTGCGCGCCTAGCAGCTGGCGCAGTTCGCCGCTGGTCGGCTCGGCCATGCCCTCACGCGGCGCAACGTAGCCGACCAGGCGCTTATCGCCTGGCTCGTCTTCGCGTACCACGACGACGCACTCGGTGACGCTGGGATGTGTCGCCAGCACGGCCTCGATTTCGCCGGTCTCGATGCGGAAGCCGCGCACCTTGACCTGATGATCGATGCGGCCCAGGATCTCGATCGTGCCATCGGATCGCCAGCGACCAAGATCGCCGGTGCGCACCATGATCTGGCCGTCCTCGAACGGGCAGACCACAAAGCGATCCGCCGTGAGCTCGGGGCGGAACAAGTAGCCGCGCGACACGCTCTCACCTGACACGCACACTTCGCCCGCAATGCCGACCGGCTGCGGCTGATCGAAGGCGTCGAGGACATAGATGCGATTGTTTTGCAGCGGCTGACCAACGGTGATTGGTTTGCCGATATCCTGCGCGCGGATCGGGCCGAGGATGTTGATGTCGCTGATCTCGGTCAGGCCGTAGATATTGATGATCTCGACGGTCGGGCCGAACTGACCAAACACGCTCTGCAACAAGCGCTGCTCGATCTTCTCGCCGCCGATCAGCAGGTAGCGCAGCGCGTTGGCCGGCTGCTCGAGGGCAACCTCATTCAGCACGGCCTGCATGTAGGACGGCACCGCGTCCAGGAGATGAATCCGGTTTTCGTCCAGGTAGCGCACCAGCGCGCGGCTGTTGAACTTGACCGGATCGGGGATGATGTGCAGTGTGCGGCCAAAGATCAGCGTGGGGAAGATCTGGTTGACCGAGATGTCGAAGCTGATCGACGTGATCAGGCCCGTGATCGACACCGCCGGATCGTCGAAGTAGGCGCGCAAACCATGTACCAGGTTGATCAACCCTTGCTGTTTGACCATCACGCCCTTGGGCCGTCCGGTCGATCCTGACGTAAAGATGATATACGCCAGATGATCCGGCAAGACCACGCGCGGCGGATTGGTGGTCGGCTGCGCGGCCAGCGTGTCCCAGTCGGCATCCAGGCGGAAGACCTGCGCCTGGTGCTCGGGCAGCCGCTCAACTAGCGCCGCGTGCGTCAAGATCACCGGTGCTTGACTGTGCGACAACATATACTGCAAGCGGTCGGCGGGATAGGCCGGATCAAGCGGGACGTACGCGCCGCCGGCTTTGAGGATCGCCAGCATGCCCACAATCATCTCAAGACTGCGCTCAACCATCAGCGCCACGAGCACGTCGGGGCCAACGCCCTGCGCCCGCAGATGATGCGCCAGCTGATTCGCTCGCGCGTTCAGCTCGGCGTAGGTCAGGCTCGCGCCCGCGTAGACAATCGCGGTGGTCGCCGGGTTGCGCTCGGCCTGGGCCTCGATCAGCTGATGCACAGCGGCATCACGCGGATACTCGGTCTCGGAGCGGTTCCACTCGATCAGGCTTTGCTGGCGCTCGGCCTCGGTCAGCAGCGGCAGGTAGGCAATGCGCTCATCGGGATTGGCGACGATGCCGGCGACCAGTGCCTGGAAATGCCCGGCCATGCGCGCGATCGTCGCCGGCTCAAAGAGATCGGTGTTGTACTCGATCGAGCCGCGCAGGTTTTCGCCCTCGTCCCACAAGAACATGGTCAGGTCGAATTTAGCCGTGCCGCTCTCGGTGGTGATTTGCGAAAGCTTGAGGCCGGCCATGTCCATGTTCGGCA
>JAFAYS010000826.1 GCA_019240175.1 Chloroflexota bacterium
CAGAATAATCGCGCCCATGGGAGCAAGCAGACTCCAGGCGGCGCTGGGCAGATAGATCGCGTTTTTGGCGTAGGCCAGGCTAAATAGCACGCCCCAGCTCTTGCCGAACGGCACCACGCCGAGAAAAACCAGGCCGGTCTGGGCGTAGATTGCCTGGATCATCGCCGCGATCAGCGAGATCGTGATGAAGCCGAGCATGTTGGGCAGTAGCTCGCGAAAAATAATGTGCGCTGCGCCGAGATCGAGCTGGCGCGCTGCCTCGACGTACTCGCGGCGCTTGAGCGAAAGCACCTGCGCGCGAATCTGCCGCGCCAGGCTGGGCCAGCCAAACATCGCGAGCAGCAGCGCCAGCGACCACACATCGTCGAGGCGCGCCAGGCTGGCTAGCACAACCAGGATCAGGAAGCGCGGCAGCGTGAGCCAGATGTCGGTCGCGGTCATCAGCAGACGATCGATCGCGCCGCCGAACCACGCGCTGCTCGCACCGATCGCGCAGGCGGCCAGTGTGGTCAGCAGCCCGGCCACAAGCGCTAAAATAATCACGTCGCGCCCGCCGTGGATCAGCAGTACGAGATTATCGCGGCCTTGAAAATCGGTGCCGAGCGGATGCTGCGGCGACGGCGATTGGTAGATCTGCTCGACGTGCGCTTGAGTTGCCGGCAGCACCAGCAGCGGCCCAACAAAGGCCATGAGCATCAGCGTGGCCAGAATCAGTCCACCGATGAGTCCCGACGGATGGCGCAGGATCAAGCTCAATCGGCTCATGCCTCCTCCTCGGCGACGCGCACACGCGGATCGAGCCAGCTGTAGAGCAGATCTGCCAGCGCGGTTGAGAGCAGCACCGTGATCGTCGTGACCAGCAGAATGCCCTGGATCACTGGATAATCGCGACGGGCGATCGACTGGTTGAGCAGCAGGCCGATGCCCTGATAGACAAAGACCTGCTCGATCAGGATTGAGCCGCTGACCGCAAAGCCCAGCGAGATCGCCAGGCCTGTCACCAGCGGCAGGCTGGCGTTGCGACCCACATAGGCGTGCATGATGCGCAGATCGGAAAGGCCACGGGCGCGCGCGACGGTGACATAATCATCGCCGAGCGTGGAGAGCGTGCTGCTGCGCATGGCTAGCGTCCAGCTGCCCAGCGTGGAAAGCACATAGACCGCGCCCGGAATCAGCAGATGCTTGAAAAGATCCGCGAAGAATGGGAGGCTAAAGCCTGGCCTGATGCCCGGCGAGAGCGAGCCGCGCATGTGATCGAGCGGGATCAGCTGCCACTGCACGCCCACCAGTAGCACGCAGAGCACGGCTGTCAAAATCGGCGGCACCGCATCGAGCGTGGCGCTGATGGTGGTCAGTGTGTGATCCAGCCACGAGCCGCGCTGGTAGGCCGCGACCATGCCCAGAAACATGCCGAGCCCAAAGCTTACCAGCAGCGAAATGCCGACGCTGAACAAGGTCCAGGGCAGGCGCTGTAACACGATCTCACGCACCGACTTGCCCGGCGCGAGCACAAACGACTCGCCCAGCTCGCCGCGCGCCAGGTTGCTCATGAAATCCAGATATTGCGCGCTCAGCGGCTGGTTGAGATCGATGCGCAGCAGACGCGCGGCGCGTGAGCGCGCCTGCTCTTCGGACATGCCCTGATTGATCAGGTTCTGGACAAAAATATCCACGGGATTGCCCGGCAGCGCGCGAATAATCAGAAACGTGAGTGTTACCACGATCCAGAGGATCAGCGCGGTCTTGAGTAGGCTCCGTCCGATTGTGTTGATGAGGCTGTGTGCGATCATGCGCTGGTGCTGTCTTTCGCTTGATGGTTTTCAGCATAGCCAAAAGCTCGCGATTCGAATGACCCGGAATCGCGTCAATCGGCGGCAGCCGGCGCTGCTATAGTAGCGGCGAGTAGATCATTCTTCGTTCTAGCGTAGTGCGGCACGCTCCTACCGGACCAACAACTATACTCATTGCTCGCGCTGTCGGTCGAGGATTTGGGCCAGCACCAGCAGACTTTCAGCCAGATCGGGATGCGCTGGATCGAGAGTCGCGCGCTGAATTGCTAAAGCCCGCTCGATCGTATCTCTGGCCTGGGCGCAGTGGCCCTCGGCCAGCGCGCAGCGGCTGAGGCTTTGCAGTGAGAGCGCCGTGAAAGGATGCTGGGCTCCATAGCTACGCTCACGTACGATCCAGCCCTGCTCTAGATACGAGCGCGCGGTCAGGAGATCGCCGAGCGCGAGATACGCCTGGCCCAGCCCGTCGAAGCGTGCGGCAGTCTCGCAGTGATCAGCTCCGAGCGTGGAGACCTGAAGATCGAGCGCCGCCTCAAGCAGATCGCGGGCCTGTTCGTGGTTGCCGAGCGTGAGCGCCAGTCGTCCCTGGTTGTACCAGAGCTCGGCGACATCCGGGTGATGCGGCCCAAAAACCGCCAGCCGCATAGCAAGTGCGCGCTCGTAATAGGCTGCGGCCTCGGTGTAGCGCGCCTGAAGATAGCAGAGCTCGCCAAGGTTGTTGAGCGTTTGCGCCGTGGACATGTGATCGGGCGGCAAGACCTGCTGCCGAATTGTCAGGGCGCGTGTTAGATAAAGCGCGGCGCGGCGGTAGTGGCCCTGAGCCATCAGAAACGAGCCGAGATTGGCCAGCGCCCGCGCGGTCTGCACGGACAGATCGCCCCAGCGCTGACGGTGCAGCCGCAATGCATGACGCAGATGCGCCCGCGCCGCGTCGTACTCGGCCAGCAAGATCAGCAGGACGCCCAGGTTTTCATGCGCCACCGGAATATACGGATGATTCGGCGGTAGATGCGCCTGCCAGAGCGTGAGCGCGCGCTGCATACACTGTCGCGCCCGTGGAAAGTCGCCGCGCATGTGGTGGATCAGCCCCAGCAAGTTGCAGCTAGACGCGATCGCTTCGGGCTGGCCGTTGCTGCCTTCGCGGATCAGCAGCGACTCTTCGAGATAGCGGCGGGCGGCC
>JAFAYS010000828.1 GCA_019240175.1 Chloroflexota bacterium
CAGCAGCAGCTTGGCACCGGATCGTACCTCGGCATGCAGCAAGAGCGTTTCAGGCGTCGGCGCACCGGTGCCATATTCGAGGATGAAGGGCACCTTGCCTGGCTTCAGCGCGCTCGTCACAATCTCGGGAACATCTTCAAACCCGACGTATCCACGCTCCCTCGTCAGCCGCATCGTCAGCACAGCGTCGGGCGGCAGCGCCGGCTGCTCAGGTATTGTGATCGTCCCAGTCACCTCGGCAACAGAGTCACGTGGCGCAACGGTGATCGAGAACGGCGACGGCAGCTGCTGCAGATCAACGGGAGTATTCGTGAACCAGGGAATGCGACCAGGCGCGTTGAGCTGCGCATGGATCTCATAAGCATAGGGCATCATGACAGCCGGCGGCTGTACAAGATCATCAGCCGTGTAGGTCAGCACAAACGAAACCGGCTTCGGCTCCTGTACCGGGATCTGCTGCTCGTCGACGATCGTGAAAAACGCAATACCATCGCGATTGACCTGGCGCAGCTGGACGCTCAGCACGGCATCCGGCGGAATGGGTCGCTGCGCATCGATCGTGACGATTCCAGGGATCGACGTTTGATCACTGGCAGCCGTGGACGTTTGCTGCGTACTCACCGCAGGGCTAGCAGCTACCGTCGGCGATGCGGCGGGGGCCGGCACGACCAATGTCGGCGCTGTCACCGTCGTCGGAACGAGCGTTGCCTGTGAAGGTGGCGCGGCGGTCGCGGCGGTCGTAGACGAGGCAGGCACAGTCGATGTAGCCGCAGCTAGCGGGCTAGACTCCGAGCTGCCTACGGGCTGTGTGGCAGCAGGAGCGCCACAGGCGACAAGCATGCTGGCAAGCAGGAGCATCGTCATCAAACGGTTCACAAGCTTTCTCCTATCGACACTATGATTGCTCGTAAGTATGCGTGCAGCATAGTCCTGACATCGCAGGTAATCGATAGGAGCAGCGTGATAAATCTGTAGGCCGGTACTGAGAAGATTGTGACAGGAACGGAGAACCTAGAACCTAGAACTCAGAACCTAAAGCCGAAGGAATTGGGCGTTGCCGACTTGCACAGACCACCGCCACATGCGATGATACGGTCTCACTGTGACTCAGGAATAGCATCAGAGGCCAGTATGGATGCCTTCGATCCTTATCAATTGACGCAAACCGATATCGCCGTCGAGACAGATCGTGCGTTTCTCACGGCGCAACTCAAGCAGTTCAATAACCAACACTCGCCGCAGCATCTCTACATTCGCACACATCCGCCGCAGCCGCTGGATTTCTTTCTCCACGATGCTACCGGGCAAATCGTGGGCGGGCTGGTGGCCGACACCTACTGGACGTGGCTATCGATCGACGATCTGTGGCTGCGCGAAGACCTGCGTGTCCATGGCTACGGTCGCAGGTTGCTGGACATGGCGGAGCACGCGGCCCAGGAGCGCGGCTGTCTGCACGCCCATCTGACGACCTTTAGCTTTCAGGCGCGCGGCTTCTACGAGAAGGCGGGCTACTACGTCGTGGGACAGCTCACCGACTACCCGCCCGGCGAAACGTACTATTGGCTGCGCAAGGACTTTGGGGAGCAGTAGAATGCAAGGCCCTCATCCCCGCTGCTAACGCAGCACCCCTTCTCCCGTTGCGACAGGAAAAGGGGAACGTCGGTACTGCTTTGTTCTTTGTTTGCCTGTTCTTTGTTCTTTTGTTCCTCTAGGTTCTAGGTTCTGGGTTCTAGGTTCTCCGTCTATCTCCCTGGAATCCCAGGCTCCGTCATATCGCGGACGTTGAGCACCGTATCAAGCTGATCGTCGGAGAGCAGGCCGCGCTCCTTGACCACCTCGCGCACCGAGCGACCGCTGGACGCCGACTCTTTGGCAACTTTGGCGGCCTCGTCGTAGCCGATGCTCTTGTTGAGCGCGGTCGCGATCGAGGGGTTGAGCTCCAGCAGCTCCTGGCAGCGCTTGCGATTGGCGGTAATACCCTCGACACAGTTGACGCGGAAAGCGTCGCAGACCGCGCCCAGGATCGCGATCGACTCCAGGAGATTATGCGCCATCACCGGCATCATCACGTTCAGCTCGAAGTTGCCGTGCTGCCCGCCGATCGTGACCGTGAGATGATTGCCCATTACCTGCGCGCAGACCATCATCAGCGACTCGCACATCACTGGATTGACCTTGCCGGGCATGATCGACGAGCCGGGCTGAATCGCGGGCAGCATAATCTCGGCCAGACCCGAGGTCGGACCCGAGGCCATCCAGCGAATATCGTTGGCGATCTTCATCAGCGAGGTTGCCAGCGTATTGAGCGCGCCCGAGGCGTAGACATAGGCGTCTTTCGCACCCTGCGCCTCGAAGTGATTATCGGCCTCGCGGAACTGCACATCGGTGTACTGCGAGATGCGACGGATCGCGCTCTGCGAAAACTCGGGCAGCTGATTGGTGCCGGTGCCGACAGCGGTGCCGCCCAGCGCCAGCTCAGCCAGATCTTCAGAGGCCTCGCGCAGCCGGCGGATGCCGTGCGCCAGCTGGCTGGCATAGCCGCCAAACTCCTGGCCCAGCCGCACCGGCGTCGCGTCCATAAGATGCGTGCGACCGCTCTTGAGCACGTCGTCGAAGTCGGCAGCCTTGGCCTGGAACGCATCGCGCAGCCCTTCCAGCGCCGGAATCAGTTCTTTCTCGATCGCGACACGGGCGGCGATATGCATGGCCGTCGGAATCACATCGTTGGAGCTTTGGCCCATGTTGACGTGATCGTTGGGATGCACCTCTTTGGAGCCGAGCGCCGCGCCCAGGATCTGCGACGAGCGGCTGGCCAGCACCTCGTTGGTGTTCATGTTAGTGCTGGTGCCCGAGCCGGTCTGGAAAATATCCAGCACGAACTGCGCGTCGAGCTGGCCCGCGATCAGCTCGTCGGCGGCCTGAATGATCGCCTGGCCGCGCCGCTCGTCAAGCTCGCCCAGCTCCATGTTGATCTCAGCCGCCGCCTTTTTGATCAGGCCCATTGCCGCGATAAACGAGCGCGAAAAGCGCAGATTCGAGATCGGAAAGTTGAGCACGGCGCGCTGCGTTTGAGCGCCATACAGAGCCTCGGCGGGCACCTGCATCTCGCCCATCGAGTCCCGTTCAATACGATTCACATCAGCCATATATCGCTCCTTCTGTTTAAAACATTGGGTCGCGGCGCATTATAGCCCAGCCTTCCACGCCCGACAAGAACCCGGCGCGCGGCTCAGCTCTGGTCATCGATCAGATAGATCCGATTGTCCTCGACCTTGTACAGCATCGGCGCGACCGTCAGCGTTGGATAGCGGCGTCGGAGTCGCTCCGCCTCGCCGACCACAAAATCGACCTCGTTATCGATCTCGAACATCGGCGAATAGTTCATAAAATGCTCTTCCGCGCGCTGCCGCTCCCAGCCGGCCCGCTCGACCAGACCATCAATAAACGCTTCGCGCTTCGACATTAGATTGACCATGCCGCAATTCGTATGCCCAATCAGCGCGATCGCCTGCACGCCGCCGACCGCAATCGCGTATGAGACTTTAAAATCACTGTAGCGCAGATTTGCGCCGCCGGCCCGAATGATATACGCGAAGTTGTCGGGAATCGTCAGATGCTTGCGATGATCCATGCACATACCGATCAGCAGCTCCGCCGACGTGTAGCTGCCAAACGCCCGCTCCAAATTGTGGTATTCCAGCAGACGACCAATGGGCGTATCACGATATTGAGGAAAAATATCGCTAGCTGAATTAACCGCAACGATCTGCGTCATAGTTTCTGCTCCAAGCGTCAAATGATAGCGAGTTCACACACAGAGTACCATAGCTTCGACGCGACGATTTCAGCGTTGGCAGCAAGACTTAGCAGGTATAATGCATTCGATGATCGAAGAAACAAACAACACACTTCCGGCTCAACCAACCGAGCAGCCGGCACCGCGCAGCAACTACTGGAAGATCGGGCTGATCCTGGTGGCCGCGCTGGGGCTCAATCTGCTGGTGCTAGCAATCCCCAGGGAATGGATCGAGAGCCTGCGTGGCTATGGCGCGCTCGGCTACCTGGCGGCGTTTGCGATCACTGCGCTGGCCAACGCCTCGGTCGTGGTGCCGATTCCGTATCCAGGTCTGATCGCGCTGCTGGCCAGCGTGATGGGCAATCCGCTGGGCATTGCGCTCGCCGGCGCGGCGGGCTCCACGCTGGGCGAGACCACGGCCTTTATCGTTGGCCGCGCGGGCAAGACCGCCGTCGAGGATACGCGCTTTTATCGCTGGATCAAGCACCAGTTGCGCACGCCGCTACGTGCTTTTATTATCTTGTTTCTGCTGAGCGCACCGCCGAATCCGTTTTTCGATGTCGCAGGCCTGACCGCCGGCTCGCTGGGCGTGCCGTTCTGGATCTTCGCCACGGCGACCTTTTTGGGCCGCATCCTCAAGATGCTCTTCTTCGCGGGCATCGGCCAGCAGTTTCTCACCTGATCACACGGATCGGGAATGCTTTCCCTGAAAATCATTCAAATGTAGCCAGTTGCCGCGCAATGCGCTGCGATCGACTGGCCAGGACGATGGAGATTGTATGGCACTCAAAGTCATTGGTGCCGGCTTCGGACGAACCGGCACATCATCGCTCAAACAAGCGCTCGAAGATCTCGGCTTTGGCCCCTGCTACCACATGACCGAAGCGTTTGCGCATCCCGAGCACGCGCCGACGTGGGAAGCTGCCGCGGACGGGCAGCCGGTCGATTGGGAAGACGTGTTCCGCAACTATCAGTCTACAGTTGACTGGCCGGGAGCGGCCTTTTATCAGCAGTTGATGGTACGCTATCCCGATGCCAAGATCATCCTCACGGTCCGCGACCCGGAGCGCTGGTACAAGAGCACACAAAACACGATCTATGAGATTGGCAAGCTCACTTCAACACCGCCGATGTCGTGGCTGTTGACCGTGTTCAATCGGCAGCGGCAACGGATCGCAGCCGTGACCGGACGTCTAGCCTGGGCCGAACTGTTTGGTGGGCGGTTCGAGGATCGGCAGCATGCGCTTGAGGTCTTCAATCGCTACAACGCGGATGTGCAGCGCCACGTCCCGGCGGAGCAGCTGCTGGTCTACGATGTCAAGCAAGGCTGGGAGCCGCTGTGTGCGTTTCTGGATGTGCCGGTGCCGGAAGGGAAACCCTTTCCTCACCTCAACGATACCGCCGAGTTTCGCAAGGCCATTCGCGCCATTCAGACTGTCAACTATGGTCTGCAAATCGGCGCTGCGGCGCTTGTCGTCCTGGCCACGCTGGGCTTGATTCGCCATACGCGCTCACGTTGAATTCGCCGGACATGCAATGACCACGGTTTAAACGCTCGTCAAATAGCGTTCGAGCCGTGGTCATTGGTTGTCAGCAGCTTAGCGGCTGGGCACGCCCACGCTGGTCTCAGCGCCGCGTCCCTGCGGCCCGCCGGTAAAGATCGAGCGCTCGGCCACCACCGGACGATCCGCCGTGACAATCGCGGTGACGATCGGCTGATCCGGCACGTCGGCGTTGACCGAGATCGTGAGCCGGGCCATGCCAGGGATCGTGTGGGAGCGCTGCTCGATGCGGCCCTCGCTCAGCACATAGGTGACGGCCAGATCCACGGCGTCGCGGTTGGCGTTCGAGATCAGCAAGAACTCCTCTGCCGGCGCTGCGGTCGAGCCCTCGACAAAGGTCCAGCGCGTGGCCGCCTCGGGCGCGCCTGCCGTAGCGCTGGCCGCCGTGCCGTTCTCGATCAGCAGCGTACGCTCGGCGGCGATCGGACGTTCGGCCTGCACCTCCATCGCAAACGGCAGATCCGGCACGACGTCGTTGAGCGTGAGCACAAAGCGCGACTCCGGCGCAAGCGCGTAGCGGCGGCTGAGCGACGTGCCGTCCTCGCTCATGATCTGCAGCGAGATCGCGACTTGCTGCGGCCACGGATTCAGCAGATGCAGCGTCGTGGTAAAGCCCTCGGTGGTCGAGCCTTCCGCAAACGACCAGTGGCGGCTCAGATCCGCGACGCCGGTGATCAAATGCGCCGCGCCACTGCCAAAGAAGACCGAGCGCTCCGCTGCCACGGGTTGCGACGCGACCAGCTTCAAACCAAACTGCGCGTCAGGCAGCAGCTCGTTGAGCAGCAGCGTAGAGCGGCTGCGCGGCGCGAAGGTCGTGGTACGCGTGATCGGTGCGGTGCCGTCGGGATAAAAGGTGAGCGTCGCGGCAACTTCCTGACGCTGCGGATTGACCACCAGCAGCACGGTCTGTGTGTCGGTGATCGTGGTGCCTTCGCCAAAGTACCAGGCGCGGGCCGGCTCGGCAGCACCGCCGCTGCCCATCAGCTCACGCCCGACGATCAGCGTGCGCTCGGCCAGCACCGTGCGATTCGACTGAAGATCCAGCCCTAGCGAGGTCGGCTCCGGCAGCGTGGCGTTGAGCGTCACATCCACACGCTGGCGCGGCGGCACAACCACCGATCGACGCTCCTCACCCGTGGGCGTGAAGGCGTTCAGCGTGGAGCGCGCCTCATCAGCGCCGGGATTGAAGAAAACGATGCGCTCGGTAGCGTTGGTGGTGTTGCCCTCGGCAAAGATCGTGCGGGAGCGTACCACGGCCTGATCGATCGCGGGCCGCAGCTCGGCTACAAGATCCGTGAGTCGTTGCGGCGAGCCATTGGCCGCGCTGATCTGCTCGGGCGCGATGCGGTAGCTTGCCGACAGCCAGCCAAACAGCTCGATCAGCCGGGCCTGCGCCGCCTCGCTCACGCCTTCGGCCTCGACGTTTGCCAGCACCGCAATGCGTACGGTTCCTTCAGTCGTCCCGTCGATACGATTAGCCACGCTGCCGCTGCTCTCGTAGACATTGCCCTGCCCATCGATCACAAAATGATACGGCAGTTCAGGCTGGCTCTGCACATTCTGGCTAACCCAGCGCAGCGCACGCAGCGTGGCGACTGGATTGGGATCGTCGGCGGGGGCGAGAACTTGCAGCAACTCGATCTGGCGTGGCTGCTGGCGCTCAGGCGACGCCGGCGTGGATGGTCCGGCCCACTCGGCGCGCGAGATGGCCTCGGGCGCGGGCGTG
>JAFAYS010000936.1 GCA_019240175.1 Chloroflexota bacterium
CGCTGAAGACGGATCAACTATCTTTGGGACTTGATCGATCATTCAGCTTTGCGCCGGATGGTCAGACGCTGGCGACAACGGGCACGTTCGGACAGGAGGACGGCGGTGCGGTGCTCCTGTGGCGCGTCGCGGATGGCAAACTGCTGCACACCTTGAAAATGCCCCAGGAACTCACGGAAGAGCCATACCGGCCACGAATCGGCGCACCAGCCTTTTCCTCCGACAGCACACAGCTCGTCGTGGGCACAGAACCTGTGCGCCAGCCCAATATATTTCTCATCTGGCGGGTTGCCGACGGCGCGCTGCTCAAGCACGTAGAGCAGCCGATTCGTTCAGATCTCGTCCACTTCAATGCCGACAGCACAGCCTTGCAGTTCTACAATACACGTATCCGCGATGGTGTGCGCATCTACACCCAGCGCCTCGCTCAGGAGGGAAAGTAGCAGGAATAAGCACACGCCCCACCGCATAATGGAGCGTGTGCTGAAAAACCAGCTTTTAATAAAAAGCCCCTCCGAAGCGAAAGGACCGCTCACCAATGCTCCACGCAGTACGGGTATTTTCACGTCGTCCAGGCTCGCGGCTCGGCACGATCACGCTGCTTGGTGTGGCGCTGAGCCAGATTCCGCTCTGGTATGCAACCGGATCAGCGCGGTTGCTCGCGCTCTGGCTGGTGGCGATCGGGCTGAGCGCCGTGTGTGCCTGGCGCGTGCCGCCGTCGCAGCGCTGGCTGGTGGGGCTGGGCAGCCTGGTCAGCTTCCTGAGCGTGCTGTTTATCAGCATGAGCACCCGCCAAATTTCCGGCTGGTGGTTCGTCCTTATCCCGCTGCTGGGCGTGGTCCTCGTAAAGCTCTACCTGGCGTTGAGCAAGCGTGCCGTGCCGCTGCCTGCTGCCGGTGCACTTCCAGACCAAGCATTGCTTCCGAAACCAGGCATAGCACGCTGGTGGCGCGGCCTCGTGGCGCTCCTGATCCCGCTGCATGCGCTCGGCCTTGGCCTGTACTGGGCCTACACGGATCATGCGTGTAGCCAGTACGATCTTGTGCGGCGTGTGCAGGGCTGCACGCTGGTGCGCACACCGCCGACGTTCCCCGCAAACACCCTGGCGGTCCAAATTTCGCCGTCGGGTGCGCTGGCGACATCCGCTGCCGTCGACCTCACTCACCCGGAGCAGATCAAGACCGAAGGTGCAACCATCTCGCTATGGGATCTCAAGAACGGCAGACTGCTGCGAACGCTGGACCAGCGAGCGCAACTCTTCGGCGTTCATTTCTCGGCAGATGATCGACTGGTAGCAACCGGGGGAACCGACGGACAGGTACGAGTCTGGCGCGTGGACGACGGCAGCTTACTGCACACGATCCCGAATGCTGGGAATATGATCTTCAGCCCGGATGGCTCAATCCTCGCCACACCAAGCGATGAAACCAACATTGATCTGTGGTCGATGCAGGATGGCACACTGCTGCGCACGATCACCTTGGACGAAGATGTAGTAACTAGAGTCAATATGATGTTCTCGCCGGACGGATCGCTGCTGGCGGTGCGGGAATTTGAAGATGTAACACTCTGGCGCGTCGCGGATGGCACATTGCACCAAACCATTGTCACTGATCAGTTTAGTTTTGACTCAGAGAGACTCAGCTTCTCGCCGGATGGTCAGATACTTGTAACGACCGGCGCGGAGTCCGGTACTGAGCAGCATACGATGCGCATATGGCGGATCGCGGACGGCACGCTGGTGCATAGCCTGCACGTGAACCAGGAACCTCTAGCTGAGCTATCATTTACATCCGTTGGCCCGATTGCCTTCTCCCCCGACGGCACGCATATCGCCGCCGGATCATTCACTACAGAAGAAGGAACTAAGCCGAAGATGACGATTCTGATCTGGCGCGTTGCGGATGGCACGCTGCTTGAGCGCATCGAGCCGAACTCGCTCCCCAACATGCTCCTCTTTAACGGCGATAATACCGTCTTGCAGATCTACGACTCTAATAATGAAACCGTGCGCGTGTACGACCAGCTGCTAACACAGCCTGCCGCGCAGTAGGGCGTGTGCTGTAGTGATCGTTAAAGGGCGCGTCCACCCAGAGGGTACCCGCGCGCCCTCGCTCATGCCCACCGCGAACACCTCAGACCAGCTCGGCGATCAAGACCTCGAAGGGAGCAAGCGCCAGCCAGTCCAGCGCCAGCGGCTGATCGTCGCGCGAGTGGCTGGAAAAGAGCAGGCGCGGCTGCTTATCGCGTTGATCGAAGATCACGGTCTGCGCGGAATCCGTGAAGTTGAGCACTACCAGACAGGTTTGACCACTGGCATTGTCGTGGCGCAAAAACGCCAAGTAGTCGTCGCTGTGGGCGTGCAGCGCGTGGTAATCGCCCGCCACCAGCGCCGGGGTGGATCGGCGCAACCGCAGCAGCCGGCGATAAAAGCTCAGCAGCGAGGCGGGATCGTCGGTCTGCGCGGCGACATTGACTCCGCTGGCATAGTTGGCGTTGACCGGCAGCCAGGGCTGAACATCCGGCGGGCTAAAGCCGCTGTTGGGCGCATCGCTCCACTGCATCGGGCTGCGGCAGCGGTCGCGGGTGGACTCGATCGCGGCGTCCAGCGCTTCCCCTGGTGTTTTGCCCAAATGCTCGATCATGGTGTGATACTGGAAGATCGACATCGTATCACGCAGCTGATCCACATCTGGCAAGACGAGATCGCTCATGCCAATCTCCTCGCCGTTGTACAAAAACGGCGTGCCTTTGAGCGTCAGCATCAGCGCGACATGCAGCCGAGCCAGCTCCGCATCATGGCTTCCGTCGCCGTAGCGGCTCCACACACGACGGCTATCGTGGTTGCCCAGCGTGTTGCAAGGCCACGCAGCCGGCGGCAGCTCGGCCAGCCGCAGCGCCTGATTCGCCCGAATATGCGCCGGCGTCAAGCGATCGACGCGCATCAGCGGAAAATTGAAGACCAGATGCAG
>JAFAYS010000937.1 GCA_019240175.1 Chloroflexota bacterium
CCATTATCGCTCCCTCTTCTCGCGCCGATCTCGACGCGCCAGGACTCGTCTCGCTGGGCTCAGTCATGCCGATTCCGATCAACGGCTCGGTTGCCCGCACGACGCTCTCGCCGGTCGTTATCGATGAAGTAAGCGCGCTGCTGGCTCGCACGCGCTTTGATGTGATCCACTTACATGAGCCGCTCGCGCCGATCCTGCCGCTTTCAGTGTTGAACGCCTCGCCCTCGCCCAATGTTGGGACATTTCATGCTTCTGGCGATCGCAGCCTGGCCTACGCGGCTTCGCGCCGCCTGTTGAACTGGCTGGCGCAACGTCTCACGGTTCGAGTTGCCGTCTCGCCAGCCGCTGCCCGTTTTGCTCAGCAGTACTTCGCCGGAGAGTACACAATCATTCCCAACGGCGTGGATACCGAGCGCTTCAACACGCGTGTCGAGCCGCTGCCTCACGTACGCAACGAACAGCCGACGATCTTGTTTGTGGGCCGCTTCGAGGAGCCGCGCAAAGGCTTTAGCGTGCTGCTGCCGGCCTTCGCAGAGGTTCAGCGCGTGATGCCGAACGCGCGTCTGCTCGTCGTCGGTCGCGGCGATCCCGGCCCGTTTCAGGCGCAGGCGGAAGCTCTGGGCGTGCGTGATCTTGTTTTTGAAGGCGTAGCATCAGCCGACGATTTGCCGCGCTACTACCGCTCAGTTGATCTGTTGTGCGCTCCTTCAACTGGGCAGGAAAGCTTTGGAATTATACTTGCCGAGGCGATGAGCAGCGGCTGTCCGGTTGTGGCCTCGGAGATCGAGGGCTATGCGCAGGTGGTAACACACCGACGCCAAGGTTTGCTCGTTCCTCCTTGCCAGCCGGATGCGCTTGCCGGCGCGCTGCTGCATGTGCTGTCTGATCGACAATTACGTGATCAGTTTGCGGTTGCCGGGCCGGAAACAGCGGCACGCTATGCCTGGCACGATGTGAGCGAGCGTGTGGTAGAAGTGTACGAGCGCGCCTGCTTTACCGCTAAGGGCTCTGCCGCGTGTCAAGTCATTATGCCCTCGCTCCCGTTGTTGCCCAACACTTCGACGCTACTTGCCGGGCCTGGAGCAGCGGTGCTCACCGCGCCTGTCGTACAACTAGCGCCGACCCCAACCATATATCCTGAGTCACAAGGAGCTACACCTATGTTGACCGAGCCTTTTGAAGCGCGAGTACGCGCGATTACTCAGCGGGTGGTCGGACACGTGCTCGGTCGTTCTGGCATCACGCCGAATATGCTGACCATTCTCGGGCTAATCCTGACGCTGGGTGTTACCGCAACCCTCGCCACAGGCCATCTTGTATGGGGCGGAATCCTCGTGCTGCTTACCAGCGCGTTTGATATGTTTGATGGCGCTCTTGCGCGAGCAACCAAGCGCAACAGCACCTTTGGCGCATTCTTCGACTCCACCATTGACCGCTACTCGGAGGCGCTGATCTTTCTCGGCTTGCTGCTGTACTATCAGCGCGTGCCTGGCGCACACTTCGAGCTAAGCTTTGTGTATCTGGCGATCATTGGCTCGTTGATGGTCAGCTATACGCGAGCGCGGGCGGAAGCGCTGGGGCTTGAGTGCAAAGTCGGTATTTTGGCACGTCCCGAGCGTATCATTCTGCTCTCGCTAGGCCTGCTGATCGGCTGGCTCAACTTCACGCTGGCGATCCTGGCGCTCTTTACTAACTTCACGGCAGCGCAGCGCATCTACCATGTCTGGCTGCAAACCGAAGGCAAAGAGCGACGCGTAGCCGAGACCGTCAAGCCGCAGCGGCGCGGTTGGTTCGCATCGCGTGATCAATCTCCGTCTTGACGTCGATGAGAGGTGAGTGCTAAAATGCACCACCTGCTATGATGGACAATGAAGTCCCACATTGCGAACGAATTTTCAGAAGCCGCGCATCGTCGCGGCTTTTCGCGTGGTTAAATGATTGATCTAAGCGTGCCTCTGCATAGCGATTGGATGGGAGGCTTGAAACCAGCCGACTATCTGGATCGGCTACAAAGCTTCGGTGTGACAGCGGTCGAGGCTCAGCTGCCGCCGGAGCTTGCAATGGCAGAGATCGAGCGCTGGACCACCCTGATCGCTCTGGCTCGTGAGCGTGGGCTCAAGCTCGCGCTCCATGCGCCAATCGTGCTTAGCGCGCCGATCTGGCAGGATCTTTATCCATGGCTAGAGCAGTGGACGACGGCTCCGCTTACGATGATCGTGCATGGCTATAGAGCTGGACGGCCAAACGCAGGGCTGGTAGTACAAACCGTCTCACACGTACGTCAGCTGCTAGCAGCTCTGCCGTCGAGCGTCACTGTGGCGATCGAGCAAGGCTGGAACTGGGGTGCGCAGCTTGGTCTTGGCGCGGCGGTCCGCAACTTGCGCGACAGCCGGCTTAGCCAGCGTATGGAGCGCCAGCGCCCGGCTGGTGTCGGTAGCGCCATGGGCGCAGCGCTTCCGCAGCCGAGCCAGCCAGCGCAGCCAGCCGCGACGGCATTTGATCCAGTGCTGCAGCATGGCTGGTGGCAAGCGTTCCGTCGTGCTGATGGCTTTAGCGGCACCGGGACGCGCGAAGAAACGCTGCAGGTTGTGATGGAGGTGAATCGGCCTAACTGCGTGATTGCCTGGGATCTGGCGCATGATTGGCTCGGCGCTACGAAAGGTGGCGTTGCAGACTGGCAAAGCACGCCGGCTAGTGATTTTTTGGATCGGGTGGGCTACGTTCGGCTACACGACGTCGACGCCAGGGGCTGTGATCACTGGCCGCTCGTGGTTGGGAACGTACCCTATGCCAGCCAGCTGCGCACGCTGCTCCGTCATGGCTTTAGCGGAACAGTTTGTCTGGCAATCCGCTATACTCAACAGATGTTTGGTTTCGGCGATCGCTGGCAAGTCCTCGAACGATCGCTAGCTGTTACACGACAAGTTTTACGACTTAACTAATCAATCTCAAAGGAGAGAATAATGGCAACCTCACTGGTGGAATCTCAACACAAAGAAAATCCTTTTGAAATCGCGCAGCAGCAATTCGATATTGCCGCTGAGATCCTGGAGCTGAATGACGGCATGCGCCAGATCCTGCGTGTGCCACAGCGCGAGCTGACGGTGCGCTTCCCGGTGACGATGGAAGACGGCTCGGTGCGCGTCTTCACCGGCTATCGTGTTCAGCACAATATTACGCGCGGCCCGGCCAAAGGCGGTATTCGCTATCATCCTGCCGTGGACATTGACGAGGTGCGCGCGCTGGCCATGTGGATGACCTGGAAGTGCGCGCTGGTCAATATTCCCTACGGCGGCGCGAAGGGCGGCGTGGTCGTCGATCCCAAAGATCTGACGCGGCGCGAGCTTGAGCATATGACCCGCCGCTTTGCTAGCGAGATCTCGATCTTGATCGGGCCTGAGAAGGATATTCCCGCGCCAGATGTCAACACCGACGCACAGGTTATGGCCTGGATCATGGACACGATCTCGATGCATCGCGGCTACACAGTGCCGGCGGTTGTGACCGGCAAGCCCATCGATGTGTTTGGCTCGCTGGGCCGCATGGATGCGACCGGACGCGGCGTGAGCATTACCGCGCGTGAGGCGGCCAAGCATCTCGGCGTCAAGTTCGACGAGGCGACGGTTGTCGTGCAAGGGTTTGGCAACGTCGGCGGCGCGTCGGCGCTGTTAATGGGCAACATGGGCGCGAAAGTGATCGCGGTCAGCGACGTCAGCGGCGGCTACTACAGCTCACGCGGCCTGAATATTCCGGCCATGCAGCAGTATGTGCGCGATAATCGATCGCTGGTCGGCTATAAAGAGCCGGGCCTGGAAATGGTTTCGAATGCCGAGCTGCTTGAGCTCAAGTGCGATATTCTGGTGCCTGCCGCGCTCGAAAACCAGATCACAGTCGCCAATGCCAGCCGGATCAACGCTAAGATCATCGTCGAAGGCGCGAATGGGCCCACAACACCCGGCGCCGACGAGATTCTGTACGATCGCGGCGTGTTCATTGTGCCCGATATTCTGGCGAACGCGGGCGGCGTGACGGTCTCTTATTTCGAGTGGGTGCAGGGCTTGCAAGAGTTCTTCTGGACCGAGGAAGAGATCAACGAGCGGCTAGAGCGTATCATGGTGCGATCATTCAGCAGCGTGCTCGATCTGGCGCTCAAGCACAAGATTGCCATGCGCACTGCCGCCTACCTGGTCTCCGTGAAGCGCGTCGCAGATGCTACCACGATTCGCGGCATCTACCCGTGATCGGGAACAAAAGATCGAAGGAACAAAAGAACAAAGCGATCGGCAATTGTTGCAGCTAGCTTGAGCTAGCAATACATAAAAAAGCCAGGAGTTGAGTGCTTGAACAACGCCGTTCTACACTTAGCTCCTGGCTCTTGCCTTGTTTTTGGGTTTGGGAGTGGCCTCGCCCGTAGCCTACACTAGACAGTTGTCGTAGGCGAGAAGGAAATGGTGGGCGCGGCAAGCAGCGCGCTTACAACCGTTGGTCTTCGTTTGTTCTTTGTTCCGGGTGCCCTCTGGGCGTCTTTGTTCTCGCCTTTGTTCCCTTGTTCCCTTGTTCTTTTGTTCTTCCTAAGCGCACACGGCGCTCTTCAAGCATCATCAGCCAGGCGCGGACTGAAGGCTGCCCGGAGCCCACGGCGCGCTCTGCACAAGCTGATCGAAGCGTGGCAGCGGCTGACCTTGAGCATCGGTCATCACGTAGCGCTTGATCGACACGCCCTGCTCGCCGACGCACATCGTGTAGATATCGCCGGGACGATCGATGTACACGCCGCGTGGAATGGTACGACAGCCCGCAAGATCGAGCGTGAGCGTGCCCAAAACCTGCCCGTCGACGCTGAAGCGCTGTACCTCCGCGATTGTGCCGCGCGTCACAAGCGTGTAGGGCTCCATGCCTTGATTGATGTCGAGGAATGTCACTTCGGCGTCGGTCTCGCCCAGCGGTATGGTAGCGGGGGCCACTCCGCCGTAGTTGATCAGCAATGATTTGCGCTGCCGATTGCTGTTATCGCCCACGACCGAGAAGATCGCGTTGGAGCGCACGGTGGCGCTGCCCTCAACCAGTGAGTTGGGCTGATCTTCGATCGGAATCGGTCCCGCCGCGTCGATCAGCAGATAGCCGGTATTGCGATCCAGGCCAAAGATGCGACCGTCGGCGGTCAGCGAGATCGTCGTGAACTTGCCTTTGGTTGCGGGATTGAGCGCAATGTTGTTGAGCTCCGCGCCTTGGATCGACAGGTGCGAGATCGCCCAGGCTTCGGCATCCAGCACATACAGATCGCCTTTGCCCGTCACCACGAAATCGCTGGGACGCTTCAAGAATGACAGATCGAGCGTCTGGGTGAGCTTGAACTGGCCGGGTGAGCTACCGGCGAAGAACAGCAACCGCTTGTTGAGCGTATCCATCACGCGGATTGAGCCATCGGCGGCGATGCGAAACGTCGGTGGTCCGTCGGTCGCGCTGATACCGACCTGACCTTGACCAGATCCTGCCGGGATCGTCAGCACGTCCTCGCCCTGCGCAACAATCGCGGGAGCGGTCGTCGCGGCTGCCAGCGTGGGCACTGCGGTCGCGGCAGACAGCGTCGGAGTGGCAGCGGGCGGCTCAGTGGCTGGCGGCTGGGTTGGCGCGACTGTCGTCGGGACGAGCGTTGGCGGTGCAGCTGTCGGCGGCACTGTGGTTGCCGTGGCTGGCACGGATGTTGGCGGGGCGACAGTCGCAGCAGGCGGTGAGCTAGACGCCTGTGTTGGCGATTGGGCCACTTGTTGGGCTGGGCCGCACGCGCTCAGCAGCACGCCAAGCAGCAGCACAAGTGACCAGTGATGTCTTGACATAAGGATTCCTTGCCGGTGTACCCTTAAGGCTTGAGTGAGTACGTCCGATGCGCGGCTGGGGCTAAGATTTGATAGCGCACCGAGCGGTGATCTGTGGCGGCATGTTCTACAGATACATGCCGCCAGCTTTACGCAGTAGTGTAGCACTGTCAGGCAGCAGATCTATGAGCGTTAGGTGAGAGATTGGGTGTGAGAAGCTGTTGATTAGCTACGCAGTGGCGTTAGACCTGTCCATAGCCCACGATCGTGCCGGTGTGTTGCGCCTGGCTCAACGCTTTGGACGCCGACGCAAGCAGCGTTTCGGGCGTCTCGCCGTGCTGAGGATAGGCCGCGATGCCGATCGCGACCGACAGCGGTGTGGTCTCGTCGATCATCAGGGCCGACAGCGTTCTGGAGAGGCGGATCGCCACTGCGCGGGCTAGCGCCGCCTCGGTGATCGGCAGCAGCACCAGCGCGACCTGATCTTCGTAGCGCACGATCACATCCGTGCGTCGCAGGCTAGTCAAGAGCCGCGTGCTGATC
>JAFAYS010001173.1 GCA_019240175.1 Chloroflexota bacterium
CCGGCACGCAGCAACTGCTCTGGGCCCCGACGGTCAACCATATCGGCCTGAGCACCGAGGCGCAGATCGACTGGAAGAGCGCCGTCTCGGATACCGCGTATGTGGTCTTCGACGGCATGATCGACATCGAGAAGGGCGCGCAGGGCACCAACTCGGATCTGCGTGACGCCGCGCTGCATTTGTCGGACAAGGCGCGCTCGGATTCGATCCCTGGCCTGGAGATCGACGCCAACGAGGTCAAGGCCGGTCACGGCTCGACCAGCGGCCAGATCGACGAGGAGCAGCTCTTCTACCTGATGGCGCGCGGTCTGAGCCGCCCCGACGCGACACGCATGATCCTGCTGGGCTTCTTCGCCTCGGTGGTGGAGCGCGTACCGTTCGACGAGGTCCGCGATCGGGTGCTGGAATTGATCGAAGCGAAGATCTAAAGAACCTAGAACCTAGAACTTAGAACCTAGGAGTTAAGCCGTTAGGTTCTGGGTTCTAGGTTCTCCTAAGGTTGTTATGACCCAAATCGCCACGCCACAACTCGATCTCGCTCGCATTCGCGCCGACTTTCCGATCCTGCATCAGCAGGTCAACGGTCATCCGCTGGCCTACCTGGACAGCACAGCCTCGTCGCAGAAGCCGGCGCTGGTGATCGACGCGCTCACCGACTACTACCGGCGCTACAACGCCAACGTGCATCGCGGCGTGTACCAGCTGTCGGAGCAGGCAACCGAGGCGATGGAGCAGGCGCGACACAAGATCGCGCGCTTCATCAATGCCCGCAGCCCGCGCGAGATTATTTTCACGCGCAATACCACCGAGAGCATCAATCTCGTGGCGAACGCCTGGGGCCGCGCCAATCTCAAGCCCGGCGATCGGATTCTGTTGAGCGAGATGGAGCACCATTCCAACCTCGTGCCGTGGCAGATCATCGCGCAGGCGACGGGTGCGGAGCTGGATTTTATTCCGGTAGACGGCGACGGACGGCTGGCGCTCGACGATCTCAACACGCTCCTGACCGAGCAGACCAGGCTGGTGGCGGTCACGCACATGTCGAATGTGCTCGGCACGATCAATCCGATTGCGGCGATCGCGCAGGCGGCCAAGGCGGTCGGGGCGCTGGTGCTGGTGGATGGCGCGCAGAGCGTGCCGCACTTTACGGTCGACGTGCAGGCGCTGGGCATTGATTTTCTGGCCTTCTCGGGGCACAAAATGTGCGGGCCAACCGGCATCGGCGTGCTGTGGGGGCGCAAAAGCATCCTCCAGGCCATGCCGCCGTTCCTGGGCGGCGGCTCGATGATCAGCCGCGTCGAGCTGCGGCAAAGCACCTGGCATGAGCTGCCGCACAAGTTCGAGGCGGGCACGCCGGCGATCGGCGAGGCGATTGGTCTGGGCTACGCCGTGGATTATCTGAGCCAGATCGGCATGGATGCGATCCATCAGGCCGAGCAGCAACTGACGGCGTATGCCTTGGAGCGGCTTGACGCGATCGACGGGCTGCAGACCTACGGCCCGGCAGTAGCAGAGCGCGGCGGCGTGATCTCGTTCAATCTTGATGGCGTTCATGCTCACGACGTCGCAGCGGTGCTGGATCAACACGGCGTGGCGGTGCGGGCCGGGCATCACTGCTGCCAGCCACTGATGAACATCCTGGGCGCTCCGGCGACAACGCGCGCATCGTTCTACCTGTACACCACGCCCGAAGAAGTCGATCAGCTGGTAGTGGCGCTGGAAAAGTGTAAAGCGATTTTCAGCTAGAAGAAGACGGAGAACCAAGAACCTTGAACTAAGAACCTAGCGGAGGAAGCTTTTGGTTCTAGGTTCTAGGTTCTAGGTTCTAAGACACGGTATAATTTACATGGACGATCTGTATCAGCAGAACATTCTGGACCATTGGAAACATCCGCGTAACAGCGGGCGGCTCGACAGTCCAACCGTGAGCTACGAGGCGATCAATCCACTTTGCGGGGATAAGCTCCGGTTTGATCTGCTGATCGAAGACGAGACCGTCAAAGATGTGTTGTTTAGCGGTCGCGGCTGCGCGATCAGCCAGGCAGCGGCCTCGATGCTGACTGAGGAGGTCAAAGGCAAGTCGCTAGCCGAGGTACGGTCGCTGGGCAAAGCGGACGTGCTGGAATTGCTCGGCATTCCGATCGGCTACTCGCGGCTGAAGTGCGCGCTGTTGGGGCTGAAGGCGCTCAAAGTCGGCGTGTACACCGCGATCGATGAAGAGTGGGACGAAGACGAACTGTTGTAATATCAAGCGCGTTGGGCAATCGTTCAAGCGCCCTGCATATGTATAAGGAGTGAGCGCGATGACTACCGCTCCAAAACCTGAGTTGGAATTTGATTATTCTAAGTACGGCTTCCGCGACGAGGAGAACTACACCTTCAAGTCGTCCAAGGGGCTGAGCGAAGACATCGTGCGCGAGATCTCGCGCATGAAGAACGAGCCGGAGTGGATGCTGAAGCGGCGGCTCAAGGCGCTTGAGATCTTCAACAAGAAGCCGATGCCGCTTGAGGGCATGTGGGCCAACTCCGAGCTGGCCGAGCTGGACTTCAACGATATCTACTACTACGTCCGGCCTGGCGAGAAATCCCAGCGCTCCTGGGAAGATGTGCCGGAGAATATCCGCAACACCTTCGAGAAGCTGGGCATTCCCGAGGCCGAGCAGAAGTTCCTGGCCGGCGTCGGCGCACAGTACGAGAGCGAGTCGGTGTATCACTCGCTGCGCGAAGAGTGGGAAAAGCTGGGCGTGATCTTCCTGGACATGGACACCGGCCTCAAGGAGTATCCCGAGATCGTCAAGGAATACTTCGGCACGGTGATTCCGGCAGCCGACAACAAATTTTCCGCACTGAACACGGCGGTCTGGTCGGGCGGCTCGTTCGTCTACGTGCCCAAGGGCGTCAAGGTCGATATTCCGCTGCAGGCCTACTTCCGTATCAACGCCGAGAACATGGGCCAGTTTGAGCGCACGCTGATCATCGTGGACGAGGGCGCTGAGGTGCATTACATCGAGGGCTGCACGGCTCCCGTGTACACCACGAACTCGCTGCACTCGGCGGTGGTCGAGATCATCGTCAAGAAGGACGGCAAGTGCCGCTACACGACGATCCAGAACTGGGCCAACAATATCTTCAACCTGGTCACCAAGCGCGCCGTGGCGTACGAGAACGGCCAGATGGAGTGGGTTGACGGCAACATCGGCTCGCGGCTGACGATGAAGTATCCCTCGGTGTATCTGATGGGACGCGGCGCGAAGGGCGAAGTGCTTTCGATCGCGTATGCGGGCGAGGGACAGCACCAGGACGCGGGCGCGAAGATGATTCATGCCGCGCCGGACACGACCAGCCGCATCACCAACAAGTCGGTCTCGAAGAACGGTGGACGCACCACCTATCGTGGTCTGGCCAAAGTGCTGCCGGGCGCGACCAACGCCAAGGTCAACGTCGTGTGCGACGCGCTGATCCTGGATGATCGCTCGGCCTCAGATACGATCCCGTTTATTGAGATCGAAGAGGACAAGGCCACGCTGGCGCACGAGGCGACGGTCGGCAAGATCGGCGAGGACCAGCTGTTCTACCTGATGTCGCGCGGTCTGAGCGAGGCCGAGGCGCTGTCGATGATCGTGCTGGGCTTCATGGAGCCGTTCACCCGCGAGCTGCCGATGGAGTACGCGGTTGAGCTAAACCGGCTGATCCAGATGGAGATGGAAGGCTCGGTCGGCTAAGATCGGGCGGACGCGGCGGGGTGGAGATCCGTCTCTACCCCGCTGTTTTGTGTCCGGCAACGACTGACGATACAACGATCACGCCACATGATGGGATTTATTCGCATGGATCGCGGCGCTGATCGATGTAGCCGGTTTGATAGCCCGAGGTGTGGAGTTCTTGTTGGCAGTCAAAGAACCACCAGCCGACCTGTTCAGTCTTGGTGGCATCGCTGTAGAAGTAAC
>JAFAYS010000080.1 GCA_019240175.1 Chloroflexota bacterium
CTGCTATGTGATACCAAGCCCTCATGATTCAAGACGTGGCATTGTAGACACACTTTCACAGATGATGGAGATCATGTCGCGCGGCGGAGGTGTAGGCATTAACATCTCGACGCTGCGCCCCCGCCACGCCTACGTCCAGGGCGTTAACGGTCGATCCAGCGGCTCGGTCTCGTGGGGCGGTCTCTACTCCTTCGTGACCGGACTGATCGAACAGGGCGGCTCCCGGCGTGGCGCGCTGATGCTGATCCTCAATGTGTGGCATCCCGATGTTGTCGACTTCATCAACGCCAAGCGCGAGATGGGCAAGATCACCAACGCCAACATCTCGGTCGGCATCACCGATCCGTTCATGGAGGCGGTCAAGGCCGATGGCGATTGGGATCTAATCTTCCCCGATCCGCACCATCCCGACTACGACACCGAGTGGAAGGGCGACATCGAGGCGTGGCAGGCGGCAGGACGGCCGGTCGTCGTTCACAAGACCGTCAAGGCGCGCGAGATCTGGAATAACATCATCGAGAGCGCGTGGGCCAGCGCCGAGCCCGGCATGTGGTTCATCGACCGCGCCAACAAGATGAGCAATTCCTGGTACTTCTCCCCGCTGATCTGTACAAATCCTTGCGTGACCGGCGATACCTTGCTGTATACCGCGAAGGGCGTGATCCGCGCTAAAGAGCTGTTTGATCAAGGCGACAATGTCGAGGCTGTGATCGATGGGCGGTTTGGGCATGAGCAGACCACGTCAACGGCTTCGCATGTTTTCCGCACTGGCACCAAGCAAGTCTATCGCCTACAGACTAAAGAAGGCTACTTCCTGCGCGCCACCGCCGATCATCGTGTGATGACGCCCAGCGGCTGGGTTGAACTGCAACACCTCCAAGCGGGCGACAAAGTGCATATCCTGAATCGCAAAGGCAGATTTGGGCAAGAAGGCTCGTTAGAGCTTGGCCGCACGCTTGGTTGGCTCGTCGGCGACGGCACGATCAAGCAAGATCGCGCGGTGCTCTCGTTCTTCGGTGCGGAAAAGCAAGAGCTTGCGCCGTTATTCGCCGCACATGTTAACACCGTTGTCGCACCGCTCACGACGAAAGCTCGCACCTACGAAGTTGGTGTGGTTGCAGTGCAAGGCCGCGACGAGGCCCGCGTGCAGTCTGAGCGCTTACTGACGCTGGCGAAGCAGTACGGCCTTGCCGAGAAGAAACATCGTGTGCCCGAAGTTGTCTTCAAAGGCAGCGAAGAGATGCAGCGCGGCTTTCTACAGGCGCTCTTCACCGCCGATGGAAGCGTGCAGCATACAACTACAAATGCTACGACGATCCGCCTTGCAGACAACTCCACCGAACTGCTAGAAGGCGTGCAGATGCTGCTGCTGAACTTCGGTATTGCTTCTCGCATCTATCAAAACCGCCGACCTGCGCAAGAGCGTAATCTGCCCGATGGAAAAGGTGGTTTGAAAGCCTACTGGTGCGAAGCTCAGCATGAACTCGTTATCTCCAAACAAAACATGATCGAGTTCTCTAAATTTGTTGGCTTCCTTATGGAGTATAAGCAGACGAAACTGCTACATTATATTGAGGCCGGATCGCGTGGTCCTTACACTGAGCATTTCACCGCCACCATCGAATCTATCACAGAAGATGGCATTGAAGATGTCTTCGATCTGACCGAGCCGTTGACCCATTCTTTCATCGGCAATGGCTTTGTCCTTCACAACTGTGGTGAGCAACCACTTCCAGCTTTTGGCATTTGTAACCTCGGCGCGCTCAACCTGAGCCGCTTCGCCTACGACGGCCAGGTGCTATGGGACGATCTGCGCCAGGCCGTGCGCTACGCCGTGCGCTTCCTGGACAACGTGATCGACGCCACGCCGTACTTCTTCGAGGAGAACCAGGCGCAGCAGGGTCGTGAGCGACGCGTGGGCCTTGGTATCATGGGCCTGGCCGACATGCTGATCCGCCTCAAGATCCGCTACGGCTCCGACGAGTGCCTCAAGTTCCTGGATCAACTGGGCGAAGTCATCGCGAGCGAGGCGTATCTGGCCTCGTCTGCCAACGCCGCCGAAAAAGGCGCGTTCCCGATGTTCGACGCCGAGAAACTATTGCAGAGCGGCTACATGCAGGCTATGCCTGAGCACGTGCGCGAGAAGATCCGCGAGCAAGGGCTGCGCAACGTCACGCTGCTGACCGTCGCACCAACCGGCACGACCGGCACGATGGTCGGCACGTCGACCGGCGTCGAGCCATACTTCTCGTGGAGCTACTTCCGCAAGAGCCGCCTGGGCGTGCATGAGGAGCGCGTCGCGGTAGTCGAGGAGTGGGAGCGCGAGAATCCCGGACAGTCGCTGCCGGAGTACTTCATCAACGCGATGGAGCTAGCGCCGACCGAGCACGTCAATGTGCAGGCCGCGCTCCAGCGCTGGATCGACAGCGCGATCAGCAAAACCGCCAACGTGCCCAACGAGTACACCGTCGAGCAGACCCGCGAGCTGTACGAGTACATGTACCAGATGGGCTGCAAAGGCGGCACGATCTATCGCGACGGCTCACGCGACGAGCAGGTGCTGAACCTCAAGAAAGAGGAGAAGAAGGCCGAGCCGCAGCCAGCCGCAGCCATCGCGCCTGCCAAGCACACTTTGGCCGAGCTGTGGAACATGCCCAAGATTCGTCCACGCCCCAAGCGAACACGCGGCGAGACGATTAAGCAGAGCAGCCCGCTTGGTGCGATTTATGTAACGATTAATGACGATGATGAAGGAGAACCGCTGGAGATCTTTGTCACGGCTGGCAAAGCGGGATCGGATGTGACAAGCATGGCGGACGCGCTAGGCCGACTGGCATCGCTGGTGCTGCGGGTAGCCTCGCCTGTAACGCCGAAAGAGCGACTGATCGAAATTATCGCGCAGCTTAAGGGCATTGGTGGAGCAAGCTCGATGGGCTTCGGCAAGAACCGGGTTCGCTCATTGCCGGATGCCGTAGCCCAAGCGCTTGAAGAATGCTGCACTGACGCACCGATCATCACTGAGCCGACAGAAGACGGTCCAGTTCAGGTTCAGCTTTCGCTGCCGACTCTACGTGCCGATCTGTGTCCGAGCTGTGGCGAGGCTGCGTTTGTGCATGAAGAAGGCTGTATGCACTGCAATGCCTGCGGCTATAGTAAGTGCTAGCCTAGCCGCGTGAAGACAACAGGGCCGCGATCGCCATTGTGGGATCGCGGCCCTGTTACTTTTATCCAAACTCGTCGATTCTTGTCTAGCGGCGTTTCTCCGCGATGAGCTGCTTGTAAACCGCCTCGCCGCTGCGGTAAAGCTGACCCATGTACAAAATATCGTTGCGCAGCTGCTCAGCCGCCAGCGCCGCGTGTTCAAGAACGTAGCCGTCGTACTGGTAGAGCTGCGGAAACACCTCGATCAAGCGCGCCCGCACCTGGCGATCGAAGACTGCGCCGAAGCGCTCCTCGCGCAAAAACTGGCCCGCCTCATCGGTAAAATCCAGCTCCCCGACGATCGCCAGGCCGTGCTGTTCCAGCCACTGCCGCATATCGTCCAGCTGGTGAAAGCCCTGGGACGAGCTCCAATTCGTGCGCAGCTGCTGCACTGTCGCGGCGGCTGTGCGCGCTGTAAGAAACCAATCGTCAAGGCCAAACCTGCCGCCTGGCCTCAGCACGCGGGCGATCTCACTTAGGGCCTGCTGCGGCGCGGGGATATGGTAGAACATATTGATCGAGTACACATGCGCAAATGTTTGGGCGCGAAACGGCAGCGACTGGCCGTCAGCGTTGACCAGATCGGCGAAGAGCGGCGCGTTGGGCTGTTGCAGCCGGGACAGTGCCAGCGAGGTTTGGAGCTGCTGACGACTCAGGTTGATGCCGACCACATACGCGCCGGTTGCCGCCTGAATATCGCGCGCAGGCCCGCCGATGCCGCTGCCAAAGTCCAGCACCGGCGCTCCCGGTGCGATCGCCATCTCACGCACGAGACGCAGACAGCGCTGGCTGGCACCGTCCCGCCACATGCGCGAGTCGAGCGCGATCTCGTCGCGGTTGTCGTAGGACGGGCTGAGATGATCGCGCCCGCCCAGAAACCAGATCAGACCTGCGCCGCGCGCGCCGATCTCGGCAGCGCTGGGATAATCATAGTAGTCGCGAACTGAGTTTGTCAGAGCGCCTCCGCAGCTAGCTCGATTCCAGGTTCACATACACGCGCCCATAATTCTGCTGGATCAAATCGTCGCCCTGGATCAGCACCTGAAGATAGCCGGCATCGCTAAACATCACATTCACAGCCTGGCTTGAGTCGATCTCCAGCAAGTTGTGCCAGCTGCGCGCCGCAGTCATATCTAATGTACTGCGCTGCTCGTAGTTGTAGAGCCAGTCGCGATTGACCTCCCGCACAACAT
>JAFAYS010000110.1 GCA_019240175.1 Chloroflexota bacterium
TCGGCGCACAGGTTACCATGTTGAAAGCCTATCTCAAAGAAGATTATGTGATCCCCAATCCGGTCATCGCCAGCGCCGACGGATTATCGCTCCAACCAATTACGGCGACACTGACCATCGGCAATGAACTGAACAAACTGGCCTGGAATATTGCGCTAGCCCGCAGCTTCGCCGGCGTACACTACCGCTCGGATGCGCGCGAGGGTATTTTGCTCGGCGAGCAAGTGGCGATCCGGCTGATGCAAGATCTCAAACCGCTCTACAACGAGCCTTTCTCAGGCTTCACGCTCAAAAAGTTTGATGGTACAACCATCACGGTCTAGGTGGCAGGCGATGATTCTAAGACGTGCTCAGCCGATTTGATTGTCGGCGGAAGCCAAGGCACGTCGTACCTGGAGGAAGCAGGGAGAACAACGTTATGCGGCGCTTACTAAGCCTGATCATAGGTGTCGGCATGCTGCTGGCGACCGGCACTCATCCACTCGCGGCAGCCGAGCAGCCCAATCGCGCAGCCGGCGCAGCAGCTATCGCCGACCAGTTTATTATCTCGGTTAAGCCAGGCCGCGATGCCAGGGGCGTCGCCAGAGCGGCCAACGTAACGCCGACACACGTCTTTAGCCGGGTGCTCAACGGCTTTGTCGCCACGCTCAACGCCGGACAGCGCACCGCGCTACAACACCATCCCGACGTCGCGCTCGTCGAGCCGGATCAACTAGTGGCGGCCACGGGCACGCAGTCGATCGATCCGACCGGCGGGCTGTGGGGCCTCGACCGCATCGACCAGCGCGCGCTGCCGCTCTCCGGCAGCTACACCTACATCACCTCAGGCATGGGCGTCACCGCCTACATTATCGACAGCGGCGTACAGGCCAATCATCCCGACTTCGGAGCGCGCGCTCAAAGCGCCTATGATGCATTAGGCGGGAGCGGCGCGGACTGCCACGGCCACGGCACGCACCTCGCCGGCATCATCGGCGGCACCACCTATGGCCTGGCCAAGCAGGTCAAGCTGCGTGGTGTACGCGTGCTAGATTGTGATGCACTCGGCACCGTCAGCAACGCGATTCGCGGCATCGATTGGGTGGCGGTGAATGCAGTCAAGCCCGCCGTCGCCACGCTAGCTTTTATCCCGATCAATCTGTCCAGCAGCAATGGCGCGACGCTCCAGCTCGCCGTGGAAAACCTGATCAACGCGGGCGTGTTTGTGGCGGTCGCGGCAGGCAACAACAACGTCGATGGCTGCGCGCTGGCTCCGGCCAATGTCAGCGCGGCCTTCACCGTGGCGGCGTCCACCCGCACGGATCAGCGCTATGCCGCCTCCAACTATGGCGCGTGTATCGACAGCTATGCACCTGGCGCGGGGATCACCTCAGCCTGGATCAACAGCAGCACTGACACCCTCAGCGGCACCTCGCAGGCCACTGCCTTTGTCGCCGGTGTGGCCGCGCTCTACAAAGCCATCGCCGGCGAAGCAACCCAAGCCACGATCAATAGCTGGCTGATCACCAACGCGATCCCAAATATCGTGCAGGGCAACCCGGCGGGCACGTCCAACCGTTTCCTGCGTTGGACGGGCGACCCGCGCTCACTCAGCGCGAATTCAACCCATACTTGCGCTGTGCGGAGCGATAGCACCATCATCTGTTGGGGCAAGAATGACTATGGGCAGACGACGCCACCCAGTGGACTATTCACTCAGGTCAGAGCAGGAAGATATCATACTTGTGGTCTGCGCCTGGACGGCACCATTACCTGCTGGGGCCGCAACGACTATGGGCAGGCAACGCCACCAGCAGGAACGTTCAGCCAGATCGACACTGGCGAATCGCACTCGTGCGGCCTACGCCCGGATAACATCGTCGTCTGTTGGGGCTGGAACGGCTACGGGCAAATCGTGGCACCGACTGAGCCCTTCGTCCAACTTATTCTGGGAGGCCACAACTCCTGCGGCGTGCGCCTCGACGGCACCGTGCAATGCTGGGGCAACAATCGCTATGGACAGTCATCGGTGCCGAGCATCACATTTACGCAGTTCACCCCTGGTGGCTTTTTCTCCTGCGGGATACGCCCGGATGATACCGTCCTTTGCTGGGGCAGCGATCTCGCGGGGCAACTGTCGCCGCCGAGTGGAGCATTCACATATATCAGCGCAGGAGCCAATCATGCCTGTGGTCTGCGTACGAATAGCACCATTACGTGTTGGGGTGATAATTGGCGCGGGCAGGCAGGGCCACCCAGCGGTACATTCACGTATGTCGCTGCCGGAGCCGATCATACCTGTGGCATTCGTACGGATGGCACGCTTGCCTGCTGGGGCCGTAATTACGAGGGGCAGGCGACGCCTCCAACCAATTGGTACTAATCACTATTGGCTGCACATATAGCTCGTTTGAGCAAGATCAGTGTTACATGCGAGAAGGAGCATTGCGCATGCGCCAGATCCTGAGCTTGATCATCGTTGGCGTGCTGCTGGCGACTGGTCCTCATCCACTTGTGGCAGCGGAGCAATCGAATCGGGTGTCTAACGCACCATCCGTCAAAGACCAGTACATCGTAGCCGTCAAACCGGGCCGCGATACCGCAGCCGTCGCCAGGGACGCCGGCGTGGTACCCAAGCATGTTTTTGAGCGTGTGCTTAACGGCTTTGTCGCCACGCTCAACGCCGGGCAGCACACCGAGCTGCAACACCATCCTGATGTTGCACTCGTCGAACCCGACCAGCTGATTGTCGCTACAGGAACACAAACCATCGATCCGACCGGCGGGCTGTGGGGCCTCGATCGCATCGACCAGCGCGCGCTGCCGCTCTCCGGCAGCTACACCTACACCGCCACCGGTGCAGGTGTCACGGCCTATATCATCGACAGCGGCATCAACACCACGCATACCGATTTTGGTGGCCGCGCGCAGAATGTGTACGATCCGACGGGCGGCAATGGTGCAGACTGCAACGGCCACGGCACGCACCTGGCCGGCATCATCGGCGGCAGCACCTATGGCGTGGCCAAGCAAGTGCAACTACGCGGAATCCGCGTGCTCCAGTGTGACGCCCAGGGCTTTCTTTCTGACGCGGTACGCGGCCTCGATTGGGTGCGTGACTACGGCGTCAGGCCGGCGGTTGTCACCTTAGCCGTCGCTCCGAAAGATGTGAACGCCAACAACTCTGTAACGCTTCAGACCGCCATCGAGAACCTGAGCAATGCAGGAGTCTTCGTGGCGGTATCGATCGGCAATGGCGCAAGTAATGGCTGCGCGCTCGCTCCGGCCAACGTCAGCGCCGCCTTCACGGTAGCAGCTTCCACCCGCAGCGATCAGCATTACACCGGTTCCAATTATGGCACCTGTGTGGATAGCTATGCGCCCGGGGCGAGCATCGAGTCCGCCGGGTACACCACCACAACCGGCTCAGCCTCAATGAGCGGCGCGTCCCAGGCAACTGCTTTTGCTGCCGGCGTAGCGGCGCTCTACAAAGCCACATACGGCGACGCACCCCAAGCAACGATCAATAACTGGCTGATCACCAGCTCAACCAAGGACGTGATCCAGAACAATCCAGCGGGAACACCCAACCGCCTGTTGTATTGGACTGGCAGCCCGCGTCAGGTCAACGCAGCCTATACCCACTCCTGCGGTGTACGCTCCGATAATACGCTTGTCTGCTGGGGGAGCAATGTCCATGGCGAAGAGACACCACCCAGCGGCACCTTTACCCAGGTCAGTGGAGGAGCGTACTACAGTTGTGGCCTTCGTACCAACCAAACGCTCACCTGCTGGGGAAACAATAGCGCTGGACGGGCGACGCCGCCGACTGGCACCTTCACCCAAATCGACGCGGGCGATTATCATGCCTGTGGCATACGCACGGATCAGTCCATAGCGTGCTGGGGCAGCACTGCTTATGGAAAATCTACACCGCCGAGCGGCACCTTTAAGCAGGTCAGCGCCGGATACAACCACACCTGCGGTGTACGCACGGATGCAACGGTCGCCTGTTGGGGAGCTAATACATACTTTCAATCCAATCCACCAACCGGCACGTTTACTCAGGTCAGCACGGGACTCGATCATAGCTGCGGCCTGCGCACCGACAGCACCATCGCATGCTGGGGCCAAAATGACAATGGACAACGCACGCCCCCAGCCGGAACGTTCATCCAGGTTGATGCGGGCAATAATGCTAATTGTGCGCTACGCGCCGATAGCACCATCACGTGCTGGGGCTACAACAATTATGGGCAAACTACAGCACCAAGTGGCAGCTTTACCCAGGTCAGCCTCAGCTGGTGGCATAGCTGCGGTATCCGCACAGACGGCTCCATTGCTTGCTGGGGCTGGAACAATTATGGGCAGACGATCGTGCCAGCGACCTGGTACTGAGTAGCAATTAACACCCGCTCGAAGCCACAAACAGCGTGCGTTCTCTTCTGGCGCACGCTGTTTGCATTTCTACTCACGGCCCACAGCTTGCACACATGAGCCAGCCAAAGAAGAGAGGATGCTGTGGCTGTTCAACGACTCACGCCGCAACCACAATCAAACGACGTCCCGCAATTACACGAGCGCGTGCAGCAAACGACCTGCTGCGTAGTCGGCGGCGGGCCAGGCGGGATGGTGCTTACGTTGCTGCTGGCGCGGCAGGGCATTCCCGTCACGCTGCTCGAAGCGCACACCGATTTCGATCGCGATTTTCGAGGCAACACGATCAGCCCGGCGGTGATGGAGCTGCTGGATCAACTCGGCCTGGCTGAGCGGCTGCTTGAGCAGCGCCACGTCAAGATTCACAACTTCACGGTGCAGACCGGCTCCGGGCCGCTGGTCTTTGCCGATTTCACCCGGCTCAACACGCGCTACCCCTTCATCACGATGCTGCCGCAGGTGCATTTTCTGGACTTTCTGGCCGCTGAGGTGCTGCGCTATCCCCACGCCCGGATCATCATGGGCGCGACGGTCCAGGGCTTGATCGAGGAGGGCGGCGTTGTGCGTGGTGTGCGCTACCAGAGTCACGACGGCGAGCATGAACTCCGTGCGCTGCTGACAGTCGGTGCGGATGGACGTTTCTCGCGGCTGCGTAAGCTGGCCGGCCTTCAGCCCAGAGCAAGCTCGCCGCCGATGGACGTTTTCTGGTTTCGTCTGCCGCGTCACCCGGACGATCCCGAGTCGGCGGGCGCGCTTTTTCGCTTCGGGCCGCAGAGCCTGCTGGTGCTGATGGACCACTTCGACTACTGGGATATTGGCTATATCATTGCGAAGGGCAGCTACCCGCAGCTACGGGCGGCAGGACTACCCGCGCTGCGCCGCGCGATCACGCGGATCGCGCCGGAGCTAGCCGATCGGCTACAGCACCTGACCAGCTGGCAGCAGGGTGCGCTGCTCTCGGTCGAGTCGAATCATCTAGCGCAGTGGTTTCAGCCGGGCCTGCTGCTTATCGGCGACGCGGCGCATGTGATGTCGCCGGTGGGCGGCATCGGCATCAACTACGCGATCCAGGATGCGGTCGCAGCCGCGCAGCAGCTCAGCGTGCCGCTCCAAACTGGTCGGCTGTCACTGCGCGATCTGCGGGCAGTCCAGCGTCGCCGCGAGTGGCCCACGCGCATCATTCAGGCGATCCAGGGCCTGGCGCATCAGCGCATCGTGAGAATGGCGCTAGCGTCGGCGGAACCGCTGTGCCTGCCGCGTCTGCTACGGCTGGCGCTGCGACTTCCGTGGACCAGCCGCATCATCGGTCGGCTGATCGCGTTTGGCATTGCGCCTATGCGACCCGGCGATCGGGAATCTCCACAACTTGTGCCATAATGAGCGCCGACATCGACTCATTGAGTGCATCGTAAGCGGAGGAGATCCTATGACAGCGCCTGCTTCCGTCGTCGTCGTCGGCTCGTGCAACATCGATCTGGTCGCCCGAGTGCCGCGCCTGCCACTGCCGGGCGAAACCCTGACCGGAACCGCGTTCGGCACCTATCTTGGCGGCAAAGGACTGAATCAGGCGGTCGCGGCCCGGCGCATGGGCGCGAGCGTGGCGATGGTCGCGCGCGTAGGCGCTGACGATTTCGGCAGGCGGGTCACGCAGGCACTCCACGACGAAGGCATCGACGCAGCGCAGGTCACGATCGACGAGCAGCAGCCGACCGGCACCGCAGTGATTCTGGTTGAGGAGAGCGGCGAAAACAACATCGTGGTGATACCGGGCGCGAACGGCGCGCTCACCACCGCCGACATCGATCGCGCGGCGGAGCAGATTCGCGCCGCCCACGTGCTGCTGCTTCAGCTTGAGATTCCATTAGAAACAACGCTGCACGCCGCACGGCTGGCCCACGCCGCCGAAACCACGGTCATTCTAACGCCCGCCCCCGCGCAGCAGCTGCCAGCTACGCTCCTCGCCGCCACCGATGTGCTGGTACCCAACGAGGTTGAGGTCACGCAGGTGCTCGGCACGCAAGCCCGACCATCTGAGGCGGCGCAGGCGCTGCTGGCCCAGGGCTGCCGCGCCGTCGTGGTGACATTAGGCGCGCAGGGAGCGCTGCTAGTCACCGCCGAGGGCGAGCAAGCGATCGCGCCGTTTGCCGTGACGCCGGTCGACACTGTGGGCGCAGGCGACGCATTTGTCGGCGCGCTGGCAGCGGGTCTCGCCGCCGGTCAGGAATTGACCACGGCGCTACGCTATGCCAGCGCGGCGGGCGCGATCGCGACGACGAGGCCGGGCGCGATGGCCTCGCTGCCCAGCCACGACGAGATCGAGCAGTTTTTGCGCGCCCAGGACTAATCCTAACTATCCGGCCAGCCCGCTGAACGTTGGCTTGAGCACGCCGTAGAGCTGACGATACAGCGCGTACAGCTCGTCGTAGACGCGCTGCGCCTCACGCTGCGGCTCGATCGTATCGGCGGTGGCTACGGCAACCTCGACGGCGGATTGCACATTCGGGTAGAGCTGCGCGCCCACACCGGCCAGTAGCGCAGCACCGAAAGCCGGGCCTTCTTCAGCGCGCATCGTGACGATCGGCGTGCCCAGAATGTCGGCCTGAATCTGCCGCCAGACCGCACTGCGCGCCCCACCGCCGATCGCGCGGACCTCGTTGAGTGGCAGGCCAAGCTCAGCCATGATCTCCTGGCCGTCGCGCAGGCTAAACACGACGCCCTCCATCACCGCGCGGACCATATGCCCCAGTGTGTGGCGCTGCGTTAGCCCGATGAACGCGCCACGCGCCAGCGGATCGCGGTGCGGCGTGCGCTCGCCGGAAAGATACGGCAGGAACACCAGGCCCTCCGCTCCCGGCGGCGTTTGCTCCGCCAGCGCCACCAGCCGATCGTAGCTCAGCGGTGGCTCGGCACCGGCGATCTCACGCAGCGTGTTGCGCAGCCACTGGAACGAGCCGCCCGCGCTCAGCGTGACCGCCATCAGATGATAAGCGTCTGGCGCGGCGTGGCAAAAGCTGTGCAGCCGGCCCTGCGGATCGAGACGAATCGTGTCGCTGTGAGCGAAGAGCACGCCGCTGGTGCCGATCGACGCGCTGATCACGCCCTCGCGAATAATGCCCGTGCCGATCGCCGCCGCCGCGTTGTCGCCGCCGCCTGCCACCACCGGCAGACCGGCGGGCAGGCCCAGCGCCTCGGCAACATCGGCGCGCAGCTGTCCGGTCACCTGCGGCCCCTCATACACCTGCGGCAGCCACTCGCGCGGAATCTCGAGCGCCGACAGGATCGTCTCCGACCAATCGCGGCGTTTGAGATCCAGCAGCAGCGTGCCGGCGGCATCCGACGCATCCGAGGCGTACTCGCCGGTGAGCTTGAGCCGAATGTAATCTTTAGGCAGCAGCAGCCGCCGCACCTGGGCGTAGCGCTCGGGCTCGTGCTCGCGCAGCCAGAGCAGCTTGGGCGCTTGAAAGCCGGTTAGCGCCGGATTGCCCGCGATCTCGATCAGCCGCTCGCCGCCGACCAGCTGCGTGATCTCGTCGCACTGCGCCTGCGTGCGCCCGTCGTTCCACAGCAGCGCGGGCCGAATCACGGCATCCTGCGCGTCGAGAAAGACCGCGCCATGCATCTGCCCGGTCAATCCCAGCCCCACGATCTCGTTGGGAGCGACGCCGCTCTCGCTTACCACGCGGCGCAGCGCAGTCTGACTGCCCCACCACCAATCCGCCGGATCTTGCTCGCTCCACAGCGGCTGGGGCGTGGAGAGTGGATATTCTTCGGTCGCCGTCGCCAGCACGCGTCCATCATCGGCGATCAATACGGCCTTCGCGCCGCTGGTGCCGACATCCAGCCCGAGCAGATAAGGCATACGTTGTTCCTTTTCAAGCAGAGCGAATACTCAAAGGCGTGCCAGTGGCACGCCTTTGATCTTGCTACGATTACGGATTTTTTTCAACTCGCCGAGCGATCGCTGCCCGTGTGCTTGTGCTGGTGCAGCCAGTGCACGACGTCGTTGAGGCTCGCATCGCTGACCTGATGGCCCATCGGGTACTCGTGATAGGCCAGCTGCGCCGGCGTGTCGCCCAGCCACTCGCGCGCCTCGCGGCCAAAGCTGACCGGAATCACGGCGTCGCGGGTGCCGTGCGTGATCAGGATCGGCAGGTTGGCTAGCTGCTCGCGGTTGGCCTCACGCTGGGTTTGCCGCGCGATATAGCCGCTCATCGCGACGATCCCGGCGTAGCGCTCCGGCTCGGTCAGGCCCAGCGCAAAGCTCATCACCGCGCCCTGGCTGAAGCCCATCAGAAAGATGCGCTGCGGATCGACCTGATACGCCTCGGGCAGCTTGCCGATGAACTCGCGCAGCAGCTCGATGCTGCGGCCAAAGCCCTGCGGCTCGGGATCGCCGACTTGCAGCACCTCGTACCAGTGGTAGCCGAAGCCCAGCTCGAGCGGTGCCTGCGGCGTGATCGTCAGCCAGTCCGCGCCGAAGTAGGGCGCGAGCTCGATCAGATCGCCGGCGTTGCTGCCCCGCCCATGGATCGCGACGATCGCCGGGTAGCCGGCTGCGGGCGGCTCCTGCTGCGGCACGCGCACTTGATGGATCAGGCCCAGCTCGGTCGATGGTTTATTCTGCGTCATGGTGTACAGTCTCCTGCGTTTCCGGCTGTGTTACCTGCAACGGCTTCAGTCCCGCCTCAATGCCCGACCGCGACGACTCGAGCCACGGCGGCAGCTTGAGCTGTCGGCCCAGCTCGCCCGGCGCTTCGTCGATCGCAAAGCCCGGCTGCGAGGTCGCCAGCTCCACGATGTGGCCGTCGGGATCGTGGAAGTAGATCGAGTTGAAGTACTGGCGATCCAGGATCGGCGTTGACCGCAGCCCGGCACGTGTCAGGCGCTCACGCCAGAACTGCTGCGCATCCTCGGAGCCGACCTCAAGCGCGAAGTGATGCGTCAGGCCAGCGCCCATCTGCGCGTGGCGCATCCGCCCGCCGTAGCCGAAATAGGTGATCACGCTGCCGGGATGGCCGTCCGGCGCGGCGAAATAATAGTGCGGCGCGGTCGGATCGTCAAAGTTCACGGTGCGCTTGACCAGTCGCAGGCCCAGCAGCTCGTTGTAGAACACGCCCGTGCGCGCGATGTCGCTGGCGAACGCGGTGATATGATGCAGGCCCGGCAGATGCATGTCGGCGCTAATCGCGGCGACTGGCTCGGCCCAGGTTTCGGCGCGAATGCGGGCCTCATCGCGCTGCCGAATCGTGCGATCCGCCGGCGGCAAAAATTCTTGCTCGCCCCAGTGCGCCGGATCTTCGTCCACGCTCCAGCCGGGACCGCGCGTCGCGATCTCGATGATCACGCCGTCGGGATCGCGGAAATAGATCGAGCGGAAGTAGGTCCGATCATACACACCGTCGACCGCGACGCCGTTGTCGGTGAGCCAGCGCTTCCACTTCAGCAGCGACTCGGTTGTCTCCGTCAGCAGCGCGAAATGATGTGTCCCGCCGATGCCCGTCCGACCCTTGCCAGCGTGCGGCCACTCGAAGAACGTGACGATCGTGCCGGGCCGCCCCAGCTCGTCGCCGAAATAAAGATGGTAGCTGCCTGGATCGTCGAAGTTCACCGTTTGCTTGACCAGCCGCAGGCCGAGCAGACGAGTATAAAAATCGACGGTGCGCTGAGCGTCGGAGCTGACCAGGGTGATATGGTGAATGCCCTTAATCGCGTACTCGGGTCGGATCTGATCCAGTTGCATGGCGGTACTTCCTTTGGTTCTCCCAGAACCACTTGGAGATTGTTTATCTCCTTACGCAGCCATAGTACCTTATTTTTTGTTAGCGCAGTATATGATTAATC
>JAFAYS010000219.1 GCA_019240175.1 Chloroflexota bacterium
CGAGGTTCAGAAGGGCGAGTCGCGCGGTGGACGGCGGCCAATCCTACTTGAGCTTAACTATCGCTCCCACTGCTGCGTCGGGATTGAGCTTGCAACCACGTTTCTCAATCTGGTCATCACCGATCTGAAGGCCGAGATTTTATACCAGCACAGCGAGCCGTTCGATATTACCGCCGGGCCGGACGCCGCCGTCGAGCAGGTGACGCAGGTTGTTGGGCGGTCGCTGGCCGAGGCCCAGATCGATCAAGCCAATGTCAGCGGCTTAGGCATCGGCATTCCCGGCCCGATCACCCAAACCACCGGCCAGACGATCGCGCCGCCGATTATGCCGGGCTGGAACGGCGTCTGTCTCCGCGATCGCTTCAGCGAGATGCTGCCGTTTCCGGTCTACGTGGATAACGACGCCAACCTGGCCGCGCTGGCCGAGTACCGCTGGGGCACCGCGCAGCAGGTGCGCAACATGGCCTACATCTACTTGGGCACCACTGGCATCGGCGCGGGGCTGGTGCTGAACGGCAGCATCTATCGCGGCGAGATCGGCTCGGCGGGCGAGATTGGTCACAGCACGATCGACGAGGACGGCCCGCTCTGCTCGTGCGGCTCGTATGGCTGCCTGGAAGCGATGGCCGGCCTGCCGCAGATCCTGCGCGACGCCGCCAAGCTGAACAGGGAGCACGCGCGATCGCTGGAAACGCTGGTCGCGGCGGCACGTACCGACCCGGCGCTGCGTGAGCTGTTTGTCAAAGCGGGCACACATCTGGGCGTCGCCGTCGCCAGCCTGCTCAACTTATACAATCCTGGCCTGGTGGTGCTTGGCGGACCGATGGCGATGGCAGAAGATTTGCTACTAGAAACAGCACGTACTACGGCCCGTCAGCGGGCGCTGCCGATCACGCTTGAACATTGTGATATCGTGATTGGCAAGCTCAAGACCCATGCGGTCGCGCTAGGAGCGGCGGGCCAGATCATCCAATCGGTGTTTAGTCCAGCGTCGCTCGATACGCTGGTTGGCCAGCTTTAGCTTGCTTACTTGCCTCGCTGTTCCACGCATGTAGAAGTATAAAAGGAGGAATGCGGATCGACTCTTTTGGTACCCTGTTCGCGTCGAAATCAACGGACTGATTCTAGTCTCTAAGGAGAGATACCCTATGAAGCGTTTTGCTTCCTTGATGCTGTTTATCATGCTCGCCTCGATTCTGGCCGCGTGCGGTGGTGGCGATACCACTGGCACGACCGGATCGCCCGCTGCGTCCGCCTCAACTGCTGCCTCTGCCGCGCCGGACACCTCCGCCGCGCCGGAAGCCTCCGCCTCTCCCGCAGCCTCCGCTGACGCCTCAGCATCTCCAGAAGCCTCTGCATCCGCTGCCGCCGAAGCACCCGCAGCTTCGGCTGAGCCAACCTCGGTCTCGCTCGGCTCGGGCGGCGAGAAGGTTGTGATCTGGCATCAGTGGGGCGGCGGCTACCTTGACGCGATCACGGCGGAGCTGGGCAAGTATGCGCAGGCCAACAACGTGACGCTTGAGCTGCTCAACGTGCCCGACCTCAACCAGAAGGTCAACGTCGCGGTACCTGCCGGCCAGGGCCCGGACCTGATCGCCTGGGTGAACGACCAGATCGGCAAGAACGCCCTGACCGAAGTGATCCAGCCGCTCAGCGAGAAAGGTATCGATCGGGCCTATCTTGATGAGAACTTCATCGGCACGGCGGCTAACGCCATGACCTTTGAGGATGAGGTCTGGGGCGTGCCCGAGTCGATGGAGGCGATCGCGCTCTTCTACAACAAGGACCTCGTGCCCGAGGCCGAGCTGCCGAAGACTACCGACGAGCTGTTCCAGAAGGCCGAGGCGTTCAACAGCGCGAATCAGGGCAGCTACTACTTCGTGTATCAGGCCCGCAGCGCCAACGGCGAGCCCTACTTCAACGCGCCCTGGTGGTACGGCTACGGCGCGCAGTACGTCGCCGAAGACGGCACCGTCGGCCTGGACACGCCCGAGAGCATCAAGGCGGGCGAGTTCTTCAAGCGCTTCTCGTCGATCATGCCGCAAGAGGTTGACGCCGACGTTGCGCGCGCGCTCTTCACCGACAAAAAGGCCGCGATCTGGATGACCGGCCCGTGGGCTACCGCCGACGTGCAGAATGCCGGCATCAACTTTGGCGTCGCGCCGATCCCGACGATCAGCGAGACCAACCAGCCGGCCAAGCCGTTCGTGGGCGTCAAGACCATGATGTTGGCGGCGGGTGCCAAGAACGAGGCCGGCGCGCTGGCGCTGATGAAGCACTACGGCAGCGCCGAGTTCCAGGCGGCCCTGGCCCAGGCCAACAAGCAGGTTCCGGCTAACAAGGCCGCCCAGGAGCAGGTCAAGAACGATCCGATCGTTGCCGCATTCATTCAGCAGACCGCCAACGGCGTGCCGCTGCCGAACACGCCGTTCATGGACGCGCTGTGGGGCCCGGCAGGCGAGGCGCAGAACGCGATCTGGACCGGTAACCAGCCGGTGAACGAAGCGCTGACCGCCGCCGCTGAGGTTGCCCGACAGTCAGTTGCCACGATTAAGGGCGAGTAATCGAAGGTCGTAGGCGGTGATCGGAGGAACATGTGTTTCTTCGCTCGCCGCCTTTTGTATCAGGGAAGGCAACGACTATGGCTGCTCAAACGCCGGCTCGACCTGCCGCTACCGGAGGCGGTGACCCATATGCACGCGGTATGGATTTTGGCCGGATCGCGCTCTATATTGGTCCGGCGCTGATCGGTATTTTCTTCCTGAGCGTCGTGCCGATCTTCTACACGATGTATATCTCGCTCACCAATCGCAACGGTGCGTTTCGGCTGCGCCGATACGACTTGACCGGCTTCGATAACTACGAGCGGCTGCTGGGCAGTATCACCGGTAGCTTCTACATTGTGATGGCGCGAACGTTCTTATTTACCGTCGTTTGCGTCTTTTTGTTTTTGGCCGTCGGCCTGTTTCTGGCGCTAATCCTCAACAGCGAGGCGGTCAAAGGCAAAGCGATCTGGCGCGTGCTGCTGATCGTTCCCTGGGCGGTGCCTTCCTATGTGACGGCCTTGATCTGGAAGTTCTTTTATAACCAGGAGTTCGGCACGATCAATAACTCGCTGCGGGCGTTTGGCTTTTCGGGCGATATTCCCTGGCTACAAAATCCGACCTACGCGTTTATCGCGGTGGTGATCGTCAATCTGTGGCTCAGCTATCCCTTCTTTATGATGATCACCCTTGGCGCGCTCCAATCGATCCCCGGCGAGATCTACGAGGCCGCCGATGTGGACGGCGCGTCGCGCGCCAAGCAGCTGTTCAGTTTGACGCTGCCGCTGCTGCGTCCGGCGATCATGCCCGCGATCATCCTCAGCTCGATCACGACCTTCCAGATGTTCAACACGGTCTGGCTGATCACCGAGGGCGGGCCGCAGACCAGAGTGGGCCAGCCCGGCGCGACCGAGTTCGTGATGCTGTATGTGTACAAGCAGGCGTTTCGCCAGAATTTCTTTGCGCTCGGCGCGGCCTTCGGTATGCTGGTCTTTATTCTGCTCTTCTCGCTGGTGCTGGTCAATAATCGCGTGAATCGGATTACCCAATCCGCGTACGATTAGGAGGCGACCGTGGCAACTGCAACAAATGTTACTCCCGCCAAGCGCACGGTGCCTGCTGCCAGTACCAGCCGCCGCCGGGCTTCGGTGTTGGAGATGGCGCTGGTCTATCTGATTCTGATCATCGCGGTCTTTTTCGCGCTCTTTCCGGTCTGGTTTTTGTTCACGGCGTCGATCCGGCCTGGACAAACGCTCTTCTCGACCAACCTGGCGAGCGCGCTCTTGCCGACCGAGACCACG
>JAFAYS010000228.1 GCA_019240175.1 Chloroflexota bacterium
CAGCAGCAGAGACGAGATCAGGAGCGTCAACGCCTGATTGGGAGCTTGACGACGTTGTCGTCGCGGCTGTGCGTCTCGCGGGTCGCCGGCCTTCGCTGCTTCAGCGAGGCGTGGAGCCTGCGCGGACGGCAGCGGCTGCGGTCCGAGCGCGAGACGTTGGATCATTGATACATTTTTTCGCATACCAAACAGCAAAGCCCCGAAGGTCGATTGACCTTCGGGGCTACTTGGCATAGCGCTGCTGGTGCCGCACCTGGGAAAGGATAGACCTTCCCTGTAGTGGGCACGCACATGCTACGCGATCTTCTACCATCCAGACTATACTGTCGGCCCTGGTCTCGCACCAGATCCACCGCTCGTCGCCAGGACGAGACGGGTCGCGGGCTGAGCTGGCGATGAGATCCGAAGATCTGCATCGCGAACATCACCGCCGGTCGGGAATTACACCCTGCCCCGAAAATCGCTTCTGCTGCTAGCGTACCATACTTTGCTGATCGGCGTCAAAGGACTTAATACCAATGTACAGGTAGCCAGGAATACCCAGCGCCTGCGTCAGGTGTTTGATCAGGCTGGCCGCGCTTAGTCCGCGCTTGCCGGCTCCTCCGCCTGCTGCTGTACCTGATCGCGGTACATGCGCTGCTGAGCCAGCTCAAGCACGGTCGCGCTCTGCTCACAGCCGTCTTGTAGATCGTAGCAGTCGGCGATGCCCACGCCGATATTCAGAGCCAGCCCGCGCGCGGCGTGAACACGATTCCAGGCTGCGATCGCGGCCTCGATGCGGAAGCGCCACACTTGCACGCCCTCGCTGGTGGTGTCGGCAAACAGCACGGCAAACTCGTCCTCGTCGATACGGGCGCAGTAGTCGACCAGCCGCGACGAGCGCATCAGAATATCGGCCAGCCCCTGGCGTAGTGTTTCGCCGCGCTGCACGCTAGGGGCATCCTGCGCCGAATCCGCCTGCATGATCGAGAGCACCGAGACCGCGTAGAAGTTTTGGTGACGAGTCCAGCGCGACTCTTCTTTACTCAGCGCCGCCTCGAAGCTGTCACGCGCCAGCAGCCCGGTCAGCTGATCGATGCTGGTATGCATCGACTTGACTTGCTCGATGCGCTCCAGGTGCCGAGTTTGCGCGTCTTGATCCAGCTCATAGCGCAGCAGCCGTGCAAACAGCTGAAGCATCGCGACGTCTTGTTCGCTAAATAGCCGCACGCTGGGATCGGCGGCCCACAGTGAGCCAAAGACGCGACCGTCGGCCATGTACAGCGGCACGCCAATGTAGGAGCGAATGTTGAGCTCAAGGCGGTTGGGCAAGAATCGGAACGGCATCGGCGCTTGGGTGATATCGCTGATGCAGAGCGGCTGACCTTGCTCAAGCATATGCATGCAGAAGGTGTCATGCAGCGGGTAGATTTGTCCAGGCCGCAGCGTGTGGTGCTGATCGACGACAGACATCACCGTATAGGTGGTGCTTTCAATCCGGGAGACGACGGCAAGGCGCGTGTGGAATAAGCGGGCGACGACATCGAGAATGCCTTCAACGACATCGCTTAGGCTGAGGTCCAGCGCCTGAGCGCGAGCATCAGCGAGGGGCAGAACAGGCTTGAGCATAGCCTTCCGAACTCCTTATATCGGGACGTTGTGCAACGGTGGTAAGTTCGGTGCGACCTACCAGGGCCACGAAAGCTACAATACGTGGTAGCTCCCGTACGATACCGTAGATCGTGGTGGCGGCTCAAGATACGCTAGTCCTAGACCCCAACCTCCAGTCATGGGATGCAGGTATGCGCTGGTGTCCTACCTGGTGCTGAAGCGCTTAGGTTATGCGCGAATGGATGGCTGGAGCGGCGCTATGAGGCCGGATCGGTTAGGCGCTCTGGTCAGTCGTTTCTTGCGCGGTCTCGCCACGGCGGGCGATCGTCAGCGCTTCCGAGGCCAGCGACGCATCAAATTCCTGAAGCCGCTCAAGATTGGCGCGCTGCTTCCACAGCGTCTGCTCGATCAGCTTGATCAGGGCCTCGATCATATGTTTGCGGCGCGGTGCCTCACGCGGCAGCGCCCGAATGCGCTGGACGCGATCGCGCCAGCTTTGATCCAGGCCGTCGAGCGAAACCGAGGCCAGCCCGATCGCCGTCCCTTCCATCGCGTGGTAGAGACGAACGAAGGCTTGAACTTCGCTGCGAAGCCGGGTACGTAGGGTGGTCGAATCCATGATCGTCTCCTTAAAAGGCATGTGGAGCGTTAGGATGATTGCTCCAGCTGCCTTAGAACTTCTGTACGAAGAACCCGCAGATCACTTGCAATCGCGTCGAGCTGTTGACGCTGGGCTTGCTCGGCTAGCGCTTCCAGCACGGCGGGCTCGTTGCCGGTAAGCTCCTGCGCGCGATCCTGCAAGATATGTTGGCGCTCCTCAGGCGATGCTGCTTCGAGCAAGGCTTGGATCAGCTGCAAGGCGGGGCTGGGCCGCTCGCGAAGCAGCTTAACCCGCTGAGCGAGCGCTTCTGCTGTCTCGGGATGATGATCTTGCCGCAGCTGCGTAACATAGGCGTCGAGCTGGTCCAGCGCGTCCTGCGTGCCGAGGATCGCATGAGTCGCCGCAACTGCACGGATGTTGTCGGCGCTTTGTGCTTCCATCAGCGCGCGCAGCGCGAGCGATAGCTCATCTTCCTCGACAGCGGTGCCGGCTAGCACACGGCGTAGTTCTTCTTTGCTGCTCACGACCTGCGCGGTAGCAAGATAGGGCTGGCGCTCAGCAACCGGAATCCGACTGATCAGGAATTGGCCAAGCTGCTGCGCGGCTTCCTGCGATTCTGCCGTCGTACGATGTTCTTGGGGGGAAAAGATCAACGTTTGGGCGGCGCTATCATGAACGAGCAGCGGCGCTTCTACAAGATGCGGTGTTCCGCAGTGAGGACAGTTAACGACGTGTATGCTTTCATCGGCGATACGCGCCATGAGGTCTGACCGCTCCTCTGCATCCACAATCAGCCAAATGTCCGAGCTGAACGGCTGTCCACAGGCAACACAAGTCAGATCGATGGGTTGGGCAAAGGATCGTTCCATACGCTGGGTGATGTCCTAACATCTGGTAGCTGGCTCAGTATAGCACATGTCATCGCCAGCGTTAGATCGCCGGGTCTGGGGAATGTACCGCGTGCGGTCTGCTGTTCTGCCTTGCGGACGCGGTACTAGAAGGGTGAGCAAGAGAACAAAGGAACAAAGGAACAAAGAGAACAAACGAACAAGGGACGAAGCGAAAGAAAAGTACCGCAAAAGCCCCTCGCCTGTCGCAACGGGAGAGGGGTTAGGGGTGAGGGCCTGCTCAAGAACCGAGAACCGAACGAACAAGGGAACAAATGATCAGAGGTTTGTTTGTTCCCTTGTTTCCTTGTTCCTTTGTTTGACCATAGGGCCTATCTTTACCCCTGACGCGCCGAAATGTTTTACATGCTTCAGGCCTGGCTGTCGGGCTTTAAGCGCGATGGCTCCTACCTTTCTCGGATCGATAAAGGACCTGATATCAGGCGATGCTTGTAGGTATTTCTGCGCGATGTTCGGATTGACGGTAGGAGCGTCTTGCGTATAATGTAGCCGTAACGCTCACCGAGTTGGGTGGTTATGCTCCCTGCACCTCCATAACAGCGTGAGTACGATCAGCTAAATGGATAAGTGGCGTACTCCACCGCGCTGCGCGGCGTTGTGCTTTTTTTGTGTTCTGCCAGTTCTTTTTTCGTAGCTGTGAGGAGATAGAATGCCGTTCTTGTACAAACGCTCCTTTCGTTCCCTCAGTCTTGTGGTGATCGTGGCGCTGTTTCTGGTGAGCTGCGGTACGGGCGAAAACCCGCTGAGTATCGACACGCCACTTACCACCTTCGCGACTGATGGATATGAAAGTAGCCAGATCTACAGCCTGTTCCAGCCCATCTTCTGGATGGCGATCGGCGTGTTCGTGATCGTCGAGGGCTTGTTGATCTGGTCGGTCATCCGCTTCCGGCGACGGCCAACCGACGGCATCCCGGTTCAGCTTCACGGCAACCTGCCGATCGAGCTAGCCTGGACGATCGCGCCCGCGATCCTGGTGCTGGTGATCGCTGTGCTGACCTTCCGCACACAGGCGGAGCTGGATCGAGCGCCGCAGAATCCGCTGACGGTGACCGTGATCGGCCACCAGTGGTGGTGGGAGTTCCAGTATCCCGAGGGCAATGTGATCACCGCGAACGAGCTGCACATTCCCGCCAACCGCGACGTGGTGCTGAACCTGCGCTCGGCTGACGTGATCCACTCGTTCTGGGCACCGCGCCTGTCGGGCAAGACCGACCTGATCCCCGGCCATGAGAACAAGCTGCTGATCCGGCCTCTTGGGGAGCAGCAAGTTATCGTGCGCGGCCACTGCGCCGAGTTCTGCGGCGGCACGCACGCGATGATGGCGTTCCATGTCGTGGTACAGCCGCAGGCCGAGTTCGATAGCTGGCTGGCGCAGCAGGCGGCGGCAGCTGCCACACCGGCAGGCGTAGCGCAGGCGGCGGCGAGCCCACCGGCGACCGGCGCAACCGTGGCGGCGACGGTGACCGGCGAGGCGGCAACCGGCGACGAGGTGGCGGCGACCACGGCGGCTACTGTCGCGGCGACGGCCAACGCGCCTGAGACAACAACGCCAGTCGCCGAGCCGACCAGCCTTGAGGCTCAGGGCTACCAGCTCTTCGCGTCCAAAGGCTGCGTTGGCTGCCATGCGATCACCGGCTATCCCGGCGCAGTCTCACGGGTCGGCCCCGACCTGACGCATGTCGGCGGTCGGCAGCATATTGTGGCCGGCTGGCTCGAGAATACACCCGAGAACATGACCCGCTGGCTGCGTGATCCCAACGAGGTCAAGCCAGACAATGTGATGGGAACGGCGATTAAGCTGGGAACGCTGCAAGACAATGAAATCGCAGCCCTGACTGCATATTTGGAATCGTTGAAGTAGCGGGCAGCAGGAACGCTCTATTCTGATCTAAAGGAGTGCATATGGCAACGACCGCCGTGCCAGTTCCACAAGCTGGTGAGCGAAGTCGGTGGGCCACCATCTGGGAGTGGATTACCACCGTCGATCACAAGCGCATTGGCATCTTGTATATTTTTACGGCGATCGCGTTCTTTGTCTGGGGCGGCATCGACGCGCTACTACTTCGCATTCAGCTCGCCGCGCCCGAGAATAATTTCCTGAGCCCACAGGTGTACAACGAGCTGTTTACGATGCACGGCACCACGATGGTCTTTATGGCCGTCATGCCGTTGAACGTTGGTCTGGGCAACTTTATTGTACCGCTGATGGTCGGTGCCAACGATATGGCCTACCCACGGCTCAACGCGCTGAGCTACTGGCTCTTTCTGTTTGGCGGCATCTTCTTGAGCAGCTCGTATATCATCGGTCATCCGCCGGATGCCGGCTGGTTTGCCTACGCGCCGCTCTCGGCCAACGGCGGCGTGCTGCCCAAGACCAACGCCATGGACTTCTGGGTGATCGGCATCAACATTCTTGGTGTGTCGTCGATCCTCGGCGCGGTCAACTTTATCGTGACGATCCTCAACCTGCGCGCGCCCGGCATGAAGTTTAATCGCATGCCGCTCTTTGTGTGGGCGCAGCTCGTCGTCGCGTTCTTGATTGTGTTCGCGTTCCCGAGCATCACGGTCGCGTCGATCCTGCTCTACTTCGACCGCAACTTCGGCACGGCGTTCTTCCTGCCGGAGCGCGGCGGCGACCCGATGCTGTGGCAGCACCTCTTCTGGTTCTTCGGCCATCCCGAGGTGTATATTCTGATCCTGCCGGCCTTCGGCATCATCTCCGAGGTCTTCCCGGTCTTCTCGCGCAAGCCGATCTTCGGCTACGCATTTATCGCCTATTCCAGCGTCGCGATTGGCTTCCTCGGCTTTACCGTGTGGGCACACCACATGTTCGCCGTCGGCATGGGCCCGATCGCCAACGCGGCCTTCTCGGCGACCAGCTTGATGATCTCGATCCCGACTGGTGTGAAGATCTTCAACTGGCTGGCGACGCTGTGGGGCGGCTCGCTGAACTTCAAAACGCCGCTTTACTATGGTGTCGCGTTCATTTTCCTCTTCGTGATCGGCGGTATTACGGGCGTTATGCTGGCTATTCCGCCGCTCGACTACCAGACCACCGACTCGTACTTTGTGGTGGGCCACTTCCACTATGTGCTCTTCGGCGGCGCGATCTTCGGTCTCTTCGCCGGCTTCTACTACTGGTGGCCCAAGATGTTCGGGCGCATGCTCAGCGAGCGGTTGGGTATCTGGCAGTTCTGGCTGATGTTCATCGGCATGAATCTGACCTTTATGCCCATGCACTACCTGGGCATGATCGGCCAGCCGCGCCGCACCTGGACCTACGAGGCCGGCATGGGCTTCGAGTTCTGGAACCTGATGGAAACGATCGGCGCGCTGATCATCGCGCTTTCGGTGGCGATCTTCCTGCTGAATGTGATCCTCTCACGGCGCAACGGCGAGATCCCCGGCGACGATCCGTGGGACGGCCATACGCTTGAGTGGGCTACCAGTTCACCGCCGCCCGCGCATAACTTCGACAAGATGCCGGTGATCCGCAGCCGCCGCCCGGTGTGGGATCTCAAGTACGGCGATGCGCAGCACTTCACCGAGCCGCGCGACGTGAAAGCCGCCGGCAGCACCGACGAAGACGAGCACTCGCACGGCATTCACCTGCCGCCGCCGTCGTTCTACCCGATTATCCTGGCCTTTGGTCTGACGGTCGCCGGGTACGGCCTGCTGTACATCTACAGCGGCGGCGTGTGGGGCATTGTGATCGGTCTTTCCATCATGTGGGTTGGCATCGCCGGTTTGGCGAGCGAAGCGGCCCGCGACTAACTACCATCAACGCGGCGCGTGGCTTATGGATCGCCAAGGATTCATGGGCCGCGCGCATAGCATAACGAGAGGTTTGTATGGCGCAAGCAGTCGCCCATGATCAGAAAGAGCACGCTGCTGGAGGCCACGGTCACGGGCATCCGCCTACGTCGCTGGGCTTGAACAGCCGGAAAGTGGGCCTGTGGACGTTTATCAGTTCCGAGGCGATCTTCTTCACGGCGCTGATCTCGACCTATCTGGTGTTGAAGCCGCGCAACATCGCGCTGGGCGGCCCCGAGCCGCAGGATTTTCTGGGTATTACGCTGACGGCGATCCTGGCGTTTATTCTGCTCATGAGCAGCTTGACGATGGTGCTGGCGCTGCACGCTGTCGAGACCGACAATGTGCGCGGCACCCGGCTCTGGCTCGGCGCGACGATCCTGCTGGGCCTGATGTTTCTTGGCGGCCAGGTCTACGAGTTCAACAAGTTGTGGAGCGAAGGCTTTCACACGATCGTGATCACCGAGCCCGACGGTAAAGTCGAGCGCATCGGCGTGGCTGAGCATCACCTGGAAGAAGAATTGCCGCATCTCCAGGCGGAGCATCCCAACGCGCAGATCCAAGATACCGGACGCAAGCCCGTCACCTGGACGACCAGCCTGTTCGGCTCAACCTTTTTTACTATGACCGGCTTCCACGGTACGCACGTTGCTATCGGTGTAGTGTGGCTGTCGATCGTGCTGGTCATGTCGTTGCGCGGCGCGATTAGCTCACGCAACAGCCTGACGGTAGAAATGGCCGGCCTGTACTGGCATTTCGTCGACCTGGTATGGGTGGCAATCTTTACGCTGATCTATCTCATTTGATAAGCTGCTGATACAGGAATGAAAGGACGCAACGGTGGCTAATCAGACATCGAGCCAGGCAGAGGTCGCAGCGCCGCACCACGATGCGCACGCTCCGTCCAACGTCCGCGTATATATTCAAATCTTCGTTGTGCTGTTCGTGATCACCATGGTCGAGGTGTTTGCCAGCTATCTGGACGAGCCGCCGATCAACCTAGAAACTTGGATTGAGATCACGGTGCTGGTTGCGCTGGCGGCGCTCAAAGGCCTGCTGGTGGTGATGTTCTATATGCATCTGCGCTTCGATAGCCGCTGGTTTACCACGCTCTTCACCACCGGAATCATCATCGCGACGCTGATGGCGATTGTGTTCTTGCTGCTGTGGGGCTATAAAGCCAGCCTTGGCGGTCTGGTACTCTAGAGCGAGAGAGTAGAGGAGGAGCTGAAATGCCCAATATAAATGTGATCGGTGTCGTCAGTAACGAGGCCGTGGCGGAGCAGCTAATCGGCAATCTGCGCGTCGCGGGCTATGGGCCGGATCAGATCTCGCTGATCATGGGCCAGCCCGAGCCGGAAGCCGATCCAACCCAGACCGACGACGCCGAGGCCGAGGGTCTTGGTGAAACTGCTGCGCACGCCGCAACCGGCGCGCTGGCCGGCAGTGGCGCTGGTGTGCTGGCCGGTCTGGCCACGCTGGCGATCCCTGGCATTGGCCCGGTGATCGGCGGCGGCGTGCTGCTGGCGATGTTCGGCGGCATGGGCGCGGGCATCGGCGGGCTGATCGGCCTGTACTCCTCCGAGAACGAATCCAGCCAGCAGTTCGAGCGCTACGGCGTAGCACTGCGCGAGGGCCAGGCGCTGGTCAGTGTGACGGTGCCGGATCAGGATGCCGCCAAACAGGCCGAGGAATTGCTGGCCACGGGCGGTGCGACCAACATCAACTCGTATCTGGAGGATCAATCGAACGTGACCGACGCGCCGGGCGTGAAGGACGTGACCGAGTAGTCCGCCAGCTTGTTTTAGGTTTTCGTCACCCCGTCGCTTTCGTCCCGCCAGCGTGGGAGCAGAGCGGCGGGGTGTCGGTTTTTGAGGCATTCGCATGTTTCCAATCTCGATCTTAACGCCGATCATCGCGCATCCGTTCGAGCCGCACGAGGGCAGCTGGTGGATTATCGAGCCGCCGATTGCGCTGGGCGTGATTTTAATCTCCGCGCTGTATCTGTATCTTGTCGGGCCGCTGCGCAGCCGCTACGGCTGGGCCGAGAGCGTGGATCGGCGGCAGGTCACCTGCTTCTTGGTGGGCATGCTGATCGCGTTTTGCTCGCTGCAAGGGCCGCTGCATGAGCTGAGCGACTACTACTCGTTCAGCGCGCATATGGTGCAGCATCTGCTGGTGACGATGATCATGCCGCCGCTGCTGATCAAAGGCATTCCGACCTGGCTGATCGATCGCGTGCTGAGCAACCGCTTTGTTTTTCTGATCGCGCGCTTTCTG
>JAFAYS010000413.1 GCA_019240175.1 Chloroflexota bacterium
ATCTACAAGAAATATCTGCCGGCTGAGACACTGGACATGATCTTCAAGGTCTTCAGCGGCTTCAATATGCCCGCGCTCTATTTGATCCCCAACGCCGACGAGCTGAAGGCGGCGCTTGAGCGGACCAGAATGTACACGCCGCTGAAGCATGGCCGCTCGGTCGCCAATCCGATCCTTGACGCGCTGGGCTTCGACAACAAGCGCGCGCTGGAACGCGCCGTGCAGGAGGCCAAGCTGCTGCCCCCAGGCTGTGGCCCCGAGCACGTCGCCATCGGACGATCCGGCGAGTTCGTGCTTTCGCCCACGGCGGGCACCACTGTGCCGCAGCAGCTGGCCAACTAGCATACTTCGGCAAACAAGCCACGAGCGGCGCATCTTCCCGATGCGCCGCTCGTCTTTTTTACACGAGAAACATGTGCTACGCCAACTGATACTCACCAGCACGGTTAGCAGCGCCGTTCGATTGGTGCGTGGGCAGCAGCGACACAACTGCCGCGTGAAGATCGGCGTAGGTTTGCACGGCGCTTAGATCGATATGCAGCGCAACCAGCGTCTGCGCGACGTCGGGCCGCACGCCGACGAGCAGCGTTTGCGCGCCGAGCAAACGGATTGCAGCGGCAGTTTGCAAGATACCTTGCGCGGCCTGCACATCCAGCGTCGGCATGCCGGTCGCATCAAAGATCACGTACTGAACCTGCTGATGATCAAGCGCTTTGAGCACATTTTCCATCAGCACCTGCGTGCGCTCGTGATCCAGATTGCCGATCAGCGGGGCAACCAGCACGCCCGAGAGCACAGGAATCACCGGCGCGGAAAGCTCGCGTACGGCCTCCTGGCTACTGCGCAGATCTTCCAGCGTCTGAGCCAGCCGCGCCTCGCGCTGCTCAACCGTTTGGAGAATTTCTTGCAGAGAGGCCGTGCGCTCGGAGACTTTCGTCTCAAGCGACGATCGTAGCTGTTCCAGCTGCTGCTCACGTTTGAGCGAGCCGGCCAACACGTCTTGCAGCGACGCGCCGAAGCGATCCAGGACGAACAGCAGCACCAAAAAATCTACCACGATCTCTAGCATGGTCGGCAGCAGCGGCTGCGCGGGAGTCGTCGCCAGCGGCGCGCGGAACGTGCCCAAGAGCGCAACGCCCGCCACACTGGCCAGGCTGAGCCCGGTGATGATCAGCAGCGCGCGACGTCCCGCCAGCAGGCCAGCCAGCGTGATTGGAATCATCAGCGCCAGCACCACCGACGCGCCCAGGCCGGTCTGGAGCAGCACGATCGAAATGCCAAGTAGCAGGCCGAACGTGGCGATCAGTATCGCCAGCTTAAACTGTCCACGGCGCAGAATAACGAGCGCGCCCAACATGCAGATCGCAGAGATAACTTTAGCGGCGAGGGTTAGCAGCATCCATTGCGGGCTGGCACCGCTGAGAAACGAGAGTGGCAGTGACAAGAGCGCGCCGGCTCCCAAACCAATCAGCATGATTTGGACAAGTCCCGCTTGTTTTTGCTCTATCGGATCGCTGAGCGAAACAGCGCCCAGCCAAGAACGCAGGCTTACCTGCATAGATTCACTCCGTAGTTTGTTGATCAATCAAGTATCGGTGAATCAACGCTGATTGGGATATTCCCACAAGGCGGGGGTGGGGCACACTTAATTGTAGCTCTTCCCTGGCAATCCGCTAGACGATCCGGCTGGTTAATAGCCGGTTAACCCGCAGCCACACAGGCTACCAGTACCTATGACCAATCGTAAAGCTGCTACACAGGCTCAGGGCACGACGACCACGGCGTAGTCGAGCATGAAGAAGGGCGGGCGTCCAACGGCACCCTCGGCCAGGTTGCGGATCTGGATCGTATTTGATCCCGGCTGCAGCAGCGCGGGGTCAAAATTCCAGCTCGCGCTGGCCCAGGTGCCCGTTTCCAGCGGCAGATCGTCGTCGGGCAGCGGGTTGGCACCCCGGAAGATCTCGCGCCCGTTGACCGTGATCACGATCGGTGTTTTGGCGCGGCCCTCCGAGTCCATGCCTTCCACGCGTAGCACCGCCGTGCCCTGTGGCTGTCGATCCAGCGTCACGGCGGCGGTCATCGTACTATAGGACGTGCCGCTGCCGTAGATCCACGTCGCGCTCCGTCCACCATAGCCGCGCCCTTGCCGGAAGCCACCCTGCCACGCAGTGTCTTCCAGACGAATCTCGTTCGCGGCGGTGCCAGGCGTAGGCTCAGGCGTTGGAATGTCGGGTGTGGGAGCAGGAATGTCGGTTGGCGCAGGCGTGGGAAGCTCAGGCTGTGGCGGCGAACTCGGCTCATTGGTCGGCTCGGGCTGCGGCGAAGGCAGCGGCGGATTGGTTGGCTCCGGCTGCGCTTGAGTGGCTTCCGGGAGCAGCAGATCCGCGTAATCGAGCATGAAGAAGGGCGGGCGTCCGACAGCACCCTCGGCCAGGTTGCGGATCTGGATCGTATTTGATCCCGGCTGCA
>JAFAYS010000485.1 GCA_019240175.1 Chloroflexota bacterium
GTACATTAGGCCCGTTTGAATTGCTGATCATTCTAGCGATTGTTATCGCTATCTTCGGAGCCGGCAAACTGGCGGGTATTGGCGGGGCGCTGGGTGGCAGCATCCGAGAGTTCCGCAAGTCGGTTCGTGACGACGAGCCGGTCAAGACCGTCGATCGAGCCGACGAGCCGCGCGACACCACGCGCGTCTAAGCATAGAGTTTGAGGCGATCTCTGGAAGGGCGCGCACTGTCGCGCCCTTCCAATGCATAAAAATATATCTAGCTTGTAGCTTATTCCTACAAGCTGGTAGGTTGTGTCATGGCAGAATTGATCGATCAGGCCAGGATTGAAATCAAAGCGGGGGATGGCGGAGACGGCCTGGCGACCTTTCGACGCGAAAAATTTGTGCCGCGCGGCGGTCCCAACGGTGGCGACGGTGGACGTGGCGGCAATGTCTATCTTGAAGTCGATCCCCAGCTTAACACACTGCTAAAATTTCAGTACGATCGTAAGTTCGAGGCGCAGCGCGGCAGCAATGGCGGCTCCGGGCGCAAAACCGGACGCAGCGGCAAAGATCTGGTGATCGCCGTACCGCCGGGCACCGTGGCGCGCACCGTGATCGACGGCGAGCCGTACGAGATCGATCTGGTCGCGCCTGGACAGCGGCTGCTGGCAGCACGCGGCGGCAAAGGCGGCCTCGGCAACGTCCACTTCAAGTCCTCAGTACATCAAGCGCCGCGCATCGCGGAGCTGGGCCAGCCGGGCGAAGAGTTCGAGCTAGAGCTAGAGCTGAAGCTGATCGCGGACGTCGGGCTGGTGGGCTATCCCAACGCCGGCAAGTCCACGCTGCTCTCGGTGATCAGCGCGGCGCGGCCCAAGATCGCGGCGTATCCCTTCACGACGCTGGTGCCAAATCTCGGTGTGGTCGAGGTAGACAACCAGACCTTTGTGGTCGCGGATATTCCCGGCCTGATCGAAGGCGCGCACGCCGGCGTCGGGCTGGGCCACGATTTCCTGCGTCACGTCGAGCGCACCCGGGTGTTGATCCATGTGATCGACGCGGCGGGAACCGAGGGCCGCGATCCGCTGGACGACTTCAACCAGATCAACGAGGAGCTACGGCTCTACCAGCCGCATCTGGCCGAGCGACCGCAGATTGTGGCGCTGAACAAGATGGATCTGCCCGAAGCCGTCGAGAACTTCGAGCGCCTTCGCGACGCACTGCCGGTGCCGCCCGAGCATATCTTTGGTATCTCGGCGGTGATCGGCGAGGGCGTGCAGCCAATGCTGCGGCTCCTGGCTGAGACAATGCGCGCAATGCCGAATCCGCTGGCGAATCTGCCGCGCTCAACCGAAGTGCTGAACTGGCCGGTGCCCGAGGTCGATCCCGACGCGTTCACGATCACGCCTGAGGAAGGCGGCTATCGTGTGCGCGGCCAGAAGATCGAGCGGCTGGTCTCGATGCTCAACTTCGCGCAGCCCGAATCGATCGACCGCTTGCAGCGCGTGCTTGAGGCCGCCGGCATCTCGCAGGCGCTCCGCGATTACGGCGTGGAAGAAGGCGACAGCGTGTTTATCGAAAAAGCGGAACTCCAATGGAGCGAGGAACTGGGCGCGTGAGCGAACTCCAGGTACCAGGGATGCGCTCGACCGCACTGCCGGTGCATGTGCGGCGGGCGCGCCGACAGCGGCTTGAGGCGAGCGCAATCTTTGCGCTTGATATGCTGCTAACGATTGCAGGCTTTATGCTGGCGTACTGGGTGCGCTACGTCCTGCGCATCGATTTTGGTCGCGAGATCTTTTATTTCAAAGACCTCGGCGACTTTCGCCTGACCAGCCTGATCATGCTGGTGACGACGCTGGCGCTGCTCTGGCTGAAAGGCAGCTACCATCAGCCGCGCAATACCACCTGGCTGGCGCAGCTGGGCACACTGCTGAGCAGTGTGCTGACGGCGGCGGGCCTGACAATTATTTTCCTCTTTCTGTACGATCCCTTCAGCTTTTTCTCGCGCCTGATCTTTATCTACGCCGCGCTCTTTATCTTCGCGCTGCTGGCGTTGGGCCGGCTAGTGATCCACACGCTGCGCCGCTGGCGCTGGCGGCAGGGCAGCGATCTTGAGCGCGTGCTGGTGGTAGGCGGCACTGGGCTGGGCCGTGAGGTCATGGCCAGCCTTTCCGACACCGCCGCGACCGGCTACGAGCTGGTCGGCTATGTCGCCGATCCGCCCGAGGAAGACGCGCCCGCGCCACGCTTCACCAATCGCGTCGAGGCGACCCACCTGGGGCCGCTCGAATCGCTGCCGGTCAAGGTTGCACAGCACAACATCGATCATATCATCGTCGCGCTGCCCTTCTGGCAGCACCGCTCGCTGCCCAGCGTGGTGCAGATGTGCACCCAGATCGGCATCGACTTTCAGGTCGTGCCCGATTTCTACGAGCTCTCGTTTGATTATGTCACGATTCAGGAGCTGCGCGGCACGCCGCTGATCGGGCTGCGCGAAAACCGGATCAAGGGTGCCAACTACCTGATCAAGCGCGTGATCGACGTGGTGCTGGTGGTGGCAGCGCTGCCCATCTGGGGCACGATCGCGCTGATCGTCGCGCTGCTGATCAAGCTGACCTCGCGCGGCCCGGTGCTGTACCGCCAAACGCGCATCGGGCGGCACGGCATGCCCTTTGAGTTTCTCAAGTTTCGCACGATGGTGATCAACGCCGACGATCTGAAAGCGCAGCTGATGGATCAGAACGAGGGCGACGGGCCGCTCTTCAAGATGAAGAACGACCCACGCGTCACGCCGATCGGGCGATTTTTGCGCAAGTACAGCCTGGATGAGATTCCGAATCTGTGGAACGTGCTGCGCGGCGAGATGAGCCTGGTCGGGCCGCGACCGGCGATCCCCGAGGAAGTATTTCAGTACGAGACCTGGCACCGTCGGCGACTGGAGGTTACGCCCGGCGTGACCGGCTTGTGGCAGGCCACGGGCCGCTCCGACAGCAGCTTCGACGAGTATGTGCGCCTGGATATCTACTACGCCGAGCACTGGTCGGTCTGGCTCGATCTACGCATTATGCTGGCAACGGTGCCGTCGGTGATCAAAGGACGCGGCGCGTACTAGCTGCACGTCAAAATCGACCGATCGCGTAACTTCAGCGCCGGTCGCTGCGTTTCTCTTGCTGATAGCTGACACGCCGATCGCTATGTGAAAAGGAATGATATGCGGGTTCTTATTACTGGCGGAGCCGGATTCATCGGCTCGCACCTCTGCGAACGCTTCCTGGACGAGGGCCACGAGGTGCTGGCGATGGATAATCTCCTGACCGGCAGCACCGACAACATCGCGCATCTCAGCGGCAACGAGCGTTTCCGCTTCATCAAGCACGACATCTCCAACTACATCTACGTGGCCGGGCCGATCGACGCCATCATGCATTTCGCCTCGCCGGCCAGCCCGATCGACTACCTGGAACTGCCGATCCAGACGCTCAAGGTGGGCGCGCTGGGCACGCATAACGCGCTGGGCCTGGCGATGGCCAAGGGCGCGCGCTTCCTGCTGGCGTCGACCTCCGAGGTCTACGGCGATCCGCTGATCCATCCGCAGCCGGAAACCTACTGGGGCAACGTCAATCCGGTCGGGCCGCGCGGCGTGTACGACGAGGCCAAGCGCTTTGCCGAGGCGATCACGATGGCCTACAATCGCTATCATGGCCTGCAAACGCGCATCGTGCGAATCTTCAACACCTACGGCCCGCGTATGCGCCTCAACGATGGCCGCGTCGTGCCGAACTTTATTCAGCAGGCGCTGCGCCAGGAGCCGCTCACGGTCTATGGCGACGGCCAGCAGACGCGCTCGTTCCAGTTCGTCGGCGATCTGGTCGAGGGCCTGTACCGGCTGCTGCACTCCGACGAAGTGGAGCCAGTCAACATCGGCAATCCGCACGAGTTCACGATCCGCGAGTTTGCCGAGCTGGTAAATCAGCTGACCGAGAATCCCGCCGGCATCGTAGTCAAGCCCGAGCTGCGCATCCAGGACGATCCGCAAACACGCCAGCCCGACATCAGCAAGGCCCGACGCATCCTCGATTGGGAGCCGCGCGTGCCGCTGGCCGAGGGCATCAAGCTGACGGTGCCGTACTTCCGCGACGAGCTACAGAAGCTGGGCCAGCTGCCCACCGTGGCCGACCAAGCCCCGACTCACGGCTAGGCGCTCAATGGCGACACTGAGCCGCTCACGGACGCGACAGCTCCGGCCAGTAACCTTGTTGATCCCACTGGGAATCGCGCTGCTGGTCGGAGCGCTGGTTGTGCTGCCGCTGTGGATCGCCGCTGCGCTGGTCGCGGGGCTGATCGTGGTAACGCTGACGATCATCGAGCCGGCGTTTGGCCTATACGCCGCGATCCTGTCGGTGCCGGTGCAGGAGGTCGTGAGTCTACCGGCTGGCCTGACCGTCACGCAGGCAGTGGTGTTTCTGGCGTTTAGCACCTGGATACTGCGCGTGCTGGCTCATCCTGAGCGCAAGCTTGGCCTGCGCCTGCTCGCGCCGTGGCTGCTCTTCCTGGGCGTGCAGGTCGCCTCGATTGTGTTCACGCCCTACTCCAAGATCGAAGGCCTGCTACAGTTCGCGCGCTGGGTCGCGTCGTTTCTGGCGTTTCTGCTGGCGCTCGGCACAATCACCGATCGGCGGCGGGCCTGGGGCTTGCTGATCGCGCTGCTGCTCGGCCCGGCGATCGCTGCGCTGATCGGACTGTTTCAGTTTGTAACGGCCTCGGCTCCGGCCAGCTTCTTGATCCTCGGCGGTCGCTTTGCGCGCGCCTACGCAACCTTCGGCAAGCCGAATCCTTTCGCGGGCTACCTCAATATGAGCTGGCCGCTGGCGGTCGTGCTGGCGGGCTTTTTTATTAGCGCGAAGAGACGGGAGAACCTAGAACCTAGAACTAAGAACCTAACGGAAGAGCAAGCGAACAAAGGAACAAAGGAACAAAGTACTGAAACCCTCCCCTCGCCTACCGCAACCGACGCCGAAGCCGGCGGAGGTTTGGGGAAGGGGTCGGGGGTGAGGGCCAGCTCCTCGGTTCTAGGTTCTAGGTTCTTAGTTCTTATTTTTACCGGCTTTGCCTTCCTGCTGCTGGCCGGCCTGTTCGCGTCGTACTCGCGCGGCGGCTGGATTGGCTCGATCGCGGGGCTGGCAGTGCTGGCTATTGTGACCGGACGGCGCACCGCCGCGCTGTTTGGCCTCTTTGTGATCGTCGGGCTGCTGGTGGGACTGCTGGGAGCGTTTAGTCTGCTGCCCGCCGCGCTGACCGATCGGCTCCAAACGATCACCGACAATCTGCGGATTTTTGATGCCGGTCAGGTCAGCGTGACACCCGACAACTTCGCGATCGTCGAGCGCATGGCGCACTGGCAGGCGGGCTGGCGCATGTTCAGCGCGTATCCGCTGTTTGGCGTGGGTGCCGGCAACTTCAACGTCGCCTATCCCGAGTTCTTTGTCGCGCCCTGGGCGACCTCGCAGGGCCACGCGCACAACTATTATATTCATACCCTGGCTGAGACCGGCATCTTTGGCCTGCTGAGCTATCTGCTGCTGATCGGCGCGATGGTGCGTGAGGCGTTGCGCGCGCGCCGACGACTTGACGGCAGCGTGTGGGGCCTGGCTGGGGTCGGCGTTTGTGGTATCATTGCCGCCGTCGCCGGTCACAACATCTTTGAAAATCTGCATGTTCTCAACATGGGCATTCAACTGAGCGGCGTGTGGGCGCTGTCGATCATCGCGCAGCGCTGGACGGACGATCCGGCCTCGGCATAGCACTGGCCGGCGGGAAATGCAACGGGGCTGAAGATCTGGCAATTTGAACATCATTGTGGAAGATCGTCTGAGCGTATCAGCAGTTTGATCGAAGATAGCACCGGAGCTTCCACCGTTGGTAGAGATGTATGAGCACACCAAAAACCTATAGCCGAGAAGACGAAGAGCCGATCGTGCAGGAAGATCAGGCGGACGATGTAGCCGAGCGGGGATTTTCGCTCAAAGAGCGTTTGCTCAATCCGCGCAGCTTGATCAGCCTTGCCATCGCGGTCGCGATCATTTTCTTTGTGTTTCGTGGCTTCGATATTAATGTAGCAGAAACCTGGCAGCAGATGCAGCAGGTCAATCCGGCGCTCTATCTGATGGCCTTTGCCACGTTCTACATCACCTTTCCGATCCGGGCGCTGCGCTGGCGCATTCTGCTGCGCAACGCGAACTTCCCGGTGCACGAAGCCCGGCACTCCTGGGCCTCGCTGCCGGCGCTGACCGAGTATATCGGCCTGTCGTGGTTTGCCAACTGCGTGGTGCCCGCCAAGCTCGGCGACGCCTATCGCGGCTATCTGCTCAAGCATAACGGCGGCGTCTCGTTCTCGCGCTCGTTCGGCACGATCTTCGCCGAGCGACTGCTGGATATGATCGTGCTGTTTGCGCTGCTGGTCGCCTCGGGCTGGAGCGTTTTCGGCACGCGCCTGCCACCGAGCGCACGCTACGTGTTTATCTTTGGCGCAGCGCTGGTGATCATTATCGTGGCTGGGCTGGCGGCGATGCGCTTTCTGAGCCCGTTCATCCGGCGGATCGTGCCCAAGCGGCTTGAGCCGATGTACGGCGCGTTCGAGGCCGGCACGCTGGGATCGCTCAAGGCGCAGAGCCTGCCGCTGCTATTTCTGCTGACATCGCTGGTCTGGCTGTGCGAGTCGTTTCGGCTGTTCCTGGTGATCGAGGCGATGGGCGGGCTGCAGCTGAATCTGCTCTCGGTGATCTTTGTCGCGCTGATGGGC
>JAFAYS010000534.1 GCA_019240175.1 Chloroflexota bacterium
CGCGGACGATGTGGCAGATGTGATTCTGCTGAACTGTCTCGACCACCGGATAGATTACGCTGTTGCCCTGCGGATCGCGCGCGACCAGCACCGCCAGCTCGCGCACAAACGGCACGGCCTGCTCGACCATCAGCGCGCGCTCGGGCCAGCCCAGCCGCTGCAGCGCGGCCTGGATGTCGGCGGCGCTGTCGAGCTTGGCGTTGCCGTAGCCGTCGTAGCCGTTGCGGCGGGCTTTCAAGATCAGCGGCCAGCCAAAACGCTCGGCGGCACGCACAATGTCATCCGGAGAATCCACGGCGACGAACTGTGGCACAGGCAGATCCCGCGCGGCCAGGGCCTGCTTCTGGGTCAGCTTGTCCTGGATTGTGCGCAGTGTGTTTGCGCCCGGCAGCACGATCTTGCCCCATTCGGCGAGCTGCTCAAGGATCGGCGCGTCGACAAATTCGTTTTCCAGCGTGACGACGTCCACGGCATCGGCAAAGGTGCGCAGGACGCCCGTATCGCTCCACGCGCCGACGATCTCGCGGGCGGTCAAGCGTCCCGCCGGGCTATCTGCGGCCTCCGATAGGATCGCCAGATCCACGCCGAGCGAAATCGCCGCCTGGATCGTCATGCGGGCGAGCTGTCCGCCGCCCAGAATCCCGAGTCGCGGTGAAGAAATCTGTGTATTCATAGCCTTTATAACAACCTGCTTAAACAATCGCAGTAGTATAGCCGCCGCCGCGCGCTTTGTCGAAAGCCGGATTGTCCGGTCTGCGCTCCGGGTGATGTCTCTATCAAGCGCCTGATAACGTGCTACTATACGCTCATACGGTCGTTTACGAGCGCGGCGATGTGGCCGTGCTCAACTCAAAAGGGGAAAACCCATGCCTCAGATGGCGAAAATGGATTACATCTGGTTCAATGGCGAACTGGTGGAATGGGACAAAGCCACAATCCATGTATTGTCGCACGTGGTTCATTATGGCTCTAGCGTCTTCGAAGGTGTGCGCTGCTACGATTCGGCTAAAGGCCCGGCCATCTTTCGCCTGCACGACCATACCCGCCGCCTGTTCAACTCGGCCAAGATCTACCGCATGCCGATGCCCTACAACGAGCAGCAGGTCGATCAGGCGTGCCGGGATGTGATCAAGGCCAACGGGCTGCGCAGTTGTTACCTGCGTCCGATCGCGTTTCGTGGCTACGGTACGCTGGGCGTTGATCCACGCAACTGCCCGATCGACGTGGTAGTCGCGGCGATGGATTGGGGCAAATATTTGGGCGACGCGGCGCTGGAGCAGGGCGTAGATGTCGGGATCTCTTCGTGGTCGCGCATTGCGCCGAACACGCTGCCGGCGATGGCAAAGGCCGCCGCCAACTACATGAACTCGCAGCTGATCAAGCTAGAGGCCGCGCAGCACGGCTATAGCGAGGGCATCGCGCTGGATGTGGACGGCTATATCAGCGAGGGCTCGGGCGAGAATCTGTTCCTGGTGCGCGACGGCAAGCTGATCACGCCGCCGCTTGGAGCCTCGGTCCTGCCCGGCATCACCCGCGATACGATCATCACCCTGGCGCGGGATCTCGGCATCCCGGTGGTCGAAGAGCGCATCCCACGCGAGGCGCTGTATCTGGTCGACGAGCTGTTCTTCACCGGCACCGCCGCCGAGATTACGCCGATTCGCTCAGTCGACGGCATTACGGTCGGCATCGGCAGGCGCGGCCCGATCACGGCACAGCTACAGGAAGCGTTCTTTGGCGTGATCACAGGTGAGCTTGAGGATCGCTGGGGCTGGCTGGATTTCGTGGGCTAGTTGCAGAATTTGTAGATTAACGTTTGTAGGGGCGTACATACGCCCCTACGGTTGTTTAATCAGTTTGAAGATACATGCCACATGCAGTCTGCATCTACACTCGCGCCGACGCTTACTGCACGTACTGCTGATAGTGTTTGAGTAAAGCAATCAGCTCGTATAAACCGAATGTATCGACGATCACTTTGCCCTCGCCAATCTCAAACGGATCGTATGAGGAGTAGAGTCGAAAGGTATTCCAGGACACTCTAGCAATGCTTAATCCTAATGCTGAACTCGGTAACTCTTTACTCATACTGAATTGCACGAGCCTGATCATGCGTTCATTCGTATCATCGGCCTCGCTGGGATCATACTCTTGGATGTAACAGTGTATTTGGCTGAAAGGAAATGACTCTGGCTCTATATGAAATTTCGGCAATTCATCCTGAGCCAGACGTCTGAATGAAGGTTTTTGCCAGTGCAAGGTCGGCGGCATGGTTTCGGCTTGCATAGTGAGCAACGAGATCAGGCCATTCATAGCGTCAGTATCCAGGACGACATAGCCCTTAGGTGTCGGGTCGGTATCGTAATCGTAGGGATCCAAAATCTTTGGTCCCCTTGTCTCGACCAGGAAAGCAACCAGGTGGGGATGATCCGGCACGGCCTGCAATGAAACCAAAGACCAGGTATCGTACATGCTAAACTGATTGTTCTCAAGGGTAAAGAACTGGTTGCTGGCCGCTGATGCAACTTCGCGCGGTATCTCGAAGAAGGTGTGGGCCTCATCCCGTGACACAGGCACCCAGGGAAGCATGGCTTTCTCCTTTAGTTATTCGTACCACGTACTGTAGGGCGTGTTCTTCGTTCGGTAAACCGGATTTATGTTCTCGCCGCCGTGTACACCGCCTCAACCTGCGCCGCGACAACTTCCGGCGCGAACCGCTCACGCGCGATCTGCCGCGCTCCCAATCGCAGCTGATCCCGTCGCGCAGGATCGTCAAGCAAGCTCGCCAGCGTCCGCCCCAAACCTTGCGCGTCCTGAGCCAGCACGCCGCTCACGCCGACCACAATCGCGTCGGCGGTGCCGCCCGTGTTGATCGCGGCGATACATGCGCCCACAGCCAGACCTTCCAGCAGCACGCGGCTCAGCGGCTCGCCCCACGCCGACGGAAACAGCAGCACCTCAGCCTGATGCATCAGCCTCAGCGCCTCGTCGTGGTCGATCCAGCCGTCGAGAATCTGGTAGTCGATGCTGTGCGCCGTTAATTCCTGGCGCAGCTCGGATTCAAGCTCGCCGTTGCCCGCGATCACCAGCCGTGGCAGCGTGCCGCGCAGTTTTCGCGCGACCGCTAGCGCCTCAGGCAGCAGATGCGCGCCTTTGTTGCGCTGCAGTTTGCCCACATACAGCATGAACGGCTGATCCGGTGCCAGGCTAGATTGCGTGGCGACGATCTGCTCAGTCTCGCTCAGATCAACCAGATTCGGCACGACATGCAGATGCTCGGCAGGTACGATCGGCAGCAGCTTGCGACGAATATAGTCGCTGACGGCGATCACGGCGTTGGCCTGAGCCAGCAGCGCCGATCGTCGTTGCAGGTGTGCGCGCATGTACGGGATCGCGGGAGCCGCCAGCACGCCTTTGAGCGGCCCGAGCCTGCCAATCAGATCCAGCCAGGCGGTTGCCCAGCTTTGCCGCTCGAACGGCACGCGATCGCCGAGTAGACCGGTGGCGAAGTAGTGCCAGGGCCAGGCATCGCGGATCGTCGCGACCACCGGCACATTCAGCTCCTGGCCTGCCAGCACCGCCGCCGGTGCGGTCTGGGCGTGCTGGGCATGGATCACGATTGGCAACTCACGCTCACGGTAGGCTTCGGCGACGATCACGTTGCGCAGCAGCGGCCACAGCAACTCAAAGCGATAAAAGTTCTGCACAAACGGCAGCGACGGCGCGGCGTAGCCAACCTCGATCACCGGCACGCTGCCTTGCATTCGCTGCCGCACGCCGGGAGCGCCGCGCCGTGGCACGATCGCTGTGACGCGATGGCCGCGTGATTGCAGCGCCTGAGCCAGCGCGTAGCTGCTCCAGCCCGAGCCACCGGCGACCGGCGGAAACACGTCGGTCGGCATCAGCACATGCACAGGTTCAGCCATGCGTCGCTCCTTGAGTCATGCTTTGCAGAATACGATCCAGCTCGACGCAGTGGCGCTGCCAGGAGTAGTGCTCGACCACACGCTGCCGGGCGCGCTCGCCCATCGCCGCACGATCCGGTGCGTGCAGCACGCGGCGGATCGCCTCAGCCAGATCGGCGATGTCGCCCTCGCGAAAGAGCGCGCCCTGCTGTCCCGGCTGAATGATCGTGTCGAGCGGCGGAATATTGGCCGTGACAACCGGCAGACTCATCGCCATGTACTCGTAGATTTTGAGCGGCGACCAGAAGAAGCCAGCGGCGCGCAGCGCGGGATGCGGCGCGGTGTTGAAGGGTGCCACGCCGACATCGGCCAGCGCGAGATAGTCGGGAACGCGATCGTGGTCGACGCTGCCGGCGAAGGTAAAGCGCTCCCCCCAGCGTCCGACCGCCGCCTCAGTCGCGGCGCGCTCAGGCCCGCTGCCGATCAGCAGCATCTGCACATTTTCGCTGGCATCCAGCAGCCGCAGCCCTGCCGCGACGAAATCGCCGACGCCGTGCCAGGCCCGAAACGAGCCCAGAAACACCACGATCGCGCGATCTGCCGGGATGCCGAGCTGCGCGCGTAGCTGCTGCGCGATCTGTGGATCGGTCTGCGGCTTGAAGCGATCGACGTTGGCGCCCCAGGGCAGTTCTACGATCTTGTCGCGCGGAATCTGCGCCGGCACTGTGGTATGCAGCGGCGTGACAATGCGGGCAGCCATGCGGCACTGCGCCACCGCCCAGCGCTGAAGCGGTCGGCCCAGACGATCGTCGAGGCGGCGCTTGAAGACGGCGGGCGGATCGACGATCAGCGCGTTGACTTCGAGCAGGCTGGGAATCTTCGCGCGGTGTGCGGCCAGCATCCCGGCCCCGGCGAAGTTGTAGTAGCGCTCCATCAGCGCGTCGGGCCGCACTTGGCGCAGCAGCCGAGCGATATGTGGGTAGCCCACCAGGCTCAGTGGCTTGGGGAGATCGATATAGTGCAGCTGAAAGCCTGCCAGCTCGGCGCTTTGGGGCCGCAGCGCGGTGGTTACCTGGCGCTGGGGATGATGCGCCACCACATGCACGTCGTGACCAAGCGCGGCCAGTCCATGCGCGACCTCGAAGGTATGCGTCGAGCCGCCGTACGATCCGGGCACTGCGATGCCGCTGGCGACGTAGACGATCCTCACAGCCGCTCGTAGCGCTCCAGATCCACCGCGATCAGCAGCGACTCCGGCGCGACTTCATGCACGATGTTGCGCGCCCGATCGATCTCGTCATCTTCGAGACCCACCAGCAGCGTCGTATTTCCGCGCCGTAAAAAGCCCCCGGTGCTCGCCAGCCGTGTAACGCGAAAGCCTTGTCCGACGAGCGCGTCCACGCTGGCATCAGCCTTGGAATTATCGACAACAAAGACGGCCAGCTTCATGATTCCTCCACGGCGATAGTTTGTGCCCGTCTGGGCGGCGACGTTCAGGGCATAACAAAGGGCTATGCGTACATACCCCAAATCTGAGCGGATAGCGCACACGGGTGCCGCGATTATACGGTGCGCGCCGCACAGCGTCAAACGCCAGGCTTAAGATCCGGCTTTGCGCTCACAAATATCGCGCTCAAAAACAAAGGAGCGCCTGCGCGCTCCCTGCGTTGCCCAAAAATCTAATCTTTAGTGTTCGGTGCGCTGCATCGCGAAGGCGATCCCGCTTTGCAATGTGCTGTGGGTCACGATGTCGTTCAGCTTGACGCCGAGCCCAACCAGCGTTTGCGCTACCTCGGG
>JAFAYS010000581.1 GCA_019240175.1 Chloroflexota bacterium
CCACACCGCGATCGTTCCCGCGACCAAAAGCAGCGTCACGACAACAGCAGCCACGATGCCCCAGATGCTGCGGCGCGGTGCCGGCTCCGGCTCGTCTTGCACCACCGGCGGCGAGATCGGCACGCCGCGCGGCGCGCTCACAGCAGGCGCGGGTCGGGTGGTAGAAGATGGAGTAGGCGCGGGCCGGGCTGGCTGCGGTGTGGGTCGGGCCGCGTCCGGCACCGGGATCGTCGGGTGGGTGCGCGGAATCACCGTGGTTGGCGTGTTGGCGCGCTGGTTGAGCGAGCGTAGCTCCATCAAAAGATCGCCGACCGACTGGTACTCGCCGTTGGTAGCGCGCTCGGCCAGCGTGCGGAGCGGCGTCACCCGATTGAGATCTGCGGCACCGGCGATCGTCATGCTGAGCAGTTGGCCCAGCGCCTTAACCGCGTAGCCCGGCGTGGGCGACGTTTGGTCTAGCCCCAGATCCAGCACCTGTATCCGCCCCTCGGAGCTGATGTGAATCGTTTGATCATTGATCTCGGGTAGCGGCAGCTGATTGGCAAGCGCAGCCTCCATGGTCTCGGCCATCTTCTCGGTCAGCAGGATCGCTTGCTGTGGCTGCAGCGGTATCATCTCTGCCAGCGCCGGGCCGGCCAGCTCCTCAAGCACGAGAAACGGGCGCTGATCGACGGAGTTCTGATCGTAGAGCGCGGCGACATGCGGCAAATTGGCGATCGCGGCGTTGCGTGCCTTGGCGAGCATCCGCTGCACGGAAACCGAGTCTTTGGCTTTTTCGGAGCGCAGCAGCTCAACCGTCACGACGCGGTTGAGAATCTGATCGCGGGCTTGATAGGCTATCACAGCGCTGTCGCTGTACACGATGCGGTCGAGATGATAACGATTGGCTAAAATCGGCGTTGTCGGCGATGCCATAAACCTGCCTGCTCTACAAATGATCGCAAGTACGAGGTGATTGAAGCGTAGAAGTGCGCTCTATGGTAGCGATGCAGGCCGTGGTCTGTCAAGCAGCCGACAGGCACGAGCCGGGATCATCATGCGGATGCGCTGGTATAGTCGGAATCGGGCTGGTGGGAATTTCCCATAGCCGCTCCGGCGACGAGATCGGCAGCTCCGAGGTCGGCACCGGCGGACGCAGGCCGGCCAGCTCGTAGCGCGCCTCGATCAGCGCTTTATACATCGCAGCGCCGTCTTTGTAGCGCGCGAGCGCCGTCGGCGCGGTCGCTTTGGCCACGACGCGCTCCAGCGCCAGTGGCACGCTCAGAATGACCTCGCTCATCAGCGGCACCAGTTCGGTCACATGCAGATGTGCGATCGTGGCGGCGTCCGGCCCATCGAACGGCACAACGCCGGTGATCATCTGAAACAGCACAATCCCCAGCGAATAAATATCGGCGGCGGGCGTGAGCGGCGATCCCAGCACGCGCTCAGGCGCGATGTAGTGCGGCGATCCCAGCACCTCGTCGTGGCAGCCCTGCCCATCGATCAGCGAGATGCCAAAATCCAGCAGCTTGACGTGGCCTGCCTGATCGATCAAGATATTATCGGGCTTAACGTCGCAGTGGATCACGCCGTTGGCATGACTGTGCGCCAGCGCCGACGCGATTTGCAGCGCGTAGTCGACGGCCTGCTGCGGCGGCAGCGGCATTAGAGCGCTGAGCGGCTGGCCTTCGACCAACTCCATTACGAGGTACGGATGACCGTCGAAATGCGCGTCGAAAACCTCGACAATATTTGGATGACGCAGCGCCGCCAGGGTTCGCGCCTCGGAGTGGAACGCGTTCAGCGCCGCAGGATCGTTGAGCAGCTCAGGCTTGAGCCGCTTGATCGCGACATTGCGCTTAAGCGCCGCGTCCCAGGCGATATATACATTTGCCATGCCGCCCGACCGAAGCGGCTCAGATATTTGATAGCGGTTCATCACGTCATCCCTTCTGGTTGACCGTAGTGCAACCTCTATGCCAGCACATACCAAGGTTCGATCGGAGAAGGAGCAAGCGATGCAAATCATTGTCACAAGCGGGGTGGCGGATCAGGTCCGCGAGCGCGTCTCAGCACTGAATCTGCCAGTCGATCTGATCGTCGTGGGCGACGACGGCGCGACGGATGCCGATCTCAGTCAGGCGGTCGCGCTGTTCCGCGCCAATCTGTCCAAGGCGGGCTATGAGCGGATTCTTGAGCGCGCTACAGGTCTGCGCTGGATGCACACGGCCAGCGCGGGCGTCGAGAATCTGCTCTCGGAGAAGATCAAAGAGCGCGGCATCACCTTTACCAACTCGGCGGGTGTCCATGCGATCCCGATCGCGGAGTGGGTGCTGCACGCGCTGCTGATGATTGCTAAGCGCGGCCCGCGCATGCTGGCGGCGCAGCAGGCCCAGCGCTGGGAGCGCGACGTCGATTTTGATGAGCTGGGCGACAAAACGCTGACGATCCTTGGCGCGGGCGGCATCGGCCAGGAGATCGCCAAACGCGCGGCGGGCTTCGGCATGCGCATCTGGGGCACTAATCGCAGCGGTCGCGCGGTAGAAGGCTTCGAGCGCATCGTCAGCGGCGACGAGTGGCGCGATCTGTTACCCGAGACCGATTTCCTGGCGATCGCTACGCCACTCACGCCGGAGACCAAGCATCTGGTCGGCGCGCGCGAGCTTGCGATGCTGCCGGATCATGCCTGGCTGATCAACATTGCGCGCGGTGCAATCGTGGACGAGCCGGCGCTGATCACGGCGCTGCAAAACGGCACGATCGCGGGCGCAGCGCTGGATACGTTTGAGCAGGAGCCGCTGCCGGTGGAAAGTCCGCTCTGGACGCTGCCCAACGTGCTGATCTCGCCGCATAACTCGGGCTCGTCGCCGCGCTCCACGGGTCGCGTGGTCGACCTGTTTATCGAAAATCTGCAGCGCTTTGTACAGGACGAGCCGCTGCGCAACGAGGTCGATCTGGAAGCCGGCTACTAACGCTGGAACCGATCCTGCATGGAGCGGGTCACGTCGAGCATCAAGGAGCAGGTGATGAAAGGATTTACGCTCGGGGTTTTGGTCGCGGCTGGGCTTGCGGGATTGTGGGCCGCTCAGCGCTCCAGATCGCAGCGTCAGGTTCCGGCTGCGCTACCAGGCCCGATCAATAAAAATATAGCGAATGTGCTGCCAGTTAGCGCCTCCCAGGACAGCATCGATCCCAAGATCGTGATTACGCCCAAGGCCGATATCGATCCCAAGATTGTGATCAAGCCTAAGGGCAACATCGATCCCAAGATCGTCGTCAATCCACCGCCGCCGCGCAAACCTGGCGATCCATCTAACGTGAAGCCCAGCCACGAGGTATAAGGCCCTCACCCCCTAAACCCCTCTCCTGTCGCAGCGGGAGAGGGGAGATTCTGTAGTAATGCTTTGTTCTTTTGTTCTTTTGTTCTTTTGTTCCCTCCACTCCCCTACACGTTCCGCAGCCAATTGCTTACCAGCCGCGTCACGCGCCGATCGATCGATAGCGAAAGATGCGTGGCGCGCGGCAGGAGCACAAAGGTTGCGCCTTCAGGTGCGGCGGCGGCAACCGCGTGCGCTTGTTCCTTCGGCACAACTGCGTCGTTGGCGGCGTAGCAGAGCAGCAGCGGGCAGCGCACACGTGCAACACTTTCCAGCAAACTCAGGCGCGCGATCAGATCTACGGTGCCGATGCGGGCACGTGTGGGCTTGGTGCGCCAGCCCTGCACAATGCCGATCGTGCCGACATCGCGATGTAGCGCCCAGGCGGCAGGCAGCGCCAGCGTGCGTGCCTCGCGACGAATCACGGCTTTGGTGACGTTGATGCTGATCGGCGCTTCCAGCAGCACCAGTGCATCGACCTCTAGCCCATCCGCGACGGCTCGGGCGGCTAGGCAGCCGCCCTGGCTGATGCCCAGCACCACAACGTTGCGGTAGCGCTCACGTAGCCAGGTCACACCCGCCGCCACGTTTTCCAGCGTCTCGGGAAACGCCAGCGGACGCGGGTTGTCGCCGTGGCCGTCCACATCGATCGCGCAGGCAGCGAAGCCGGCGTCGGCCAGATCATGCAGCAGTGGCCAGGCGTAGAACGTTTTGTGATTGCCCGCGCCATGCACGATCAGCACGCCGGTTGTGCTGCCGTCCGCCGGCTCCACTACGATCGCCGGCATCGGCCCGTCGACGATCGGAATCGCAATCTCTGAGATACGCCGGCCCTCTCGTTCGCCGGGCGCGAGAATCATCTCGGGCCGACGCTGGCGCTGCCGCCAGACTGCCAACAGCGTAAACAAAACTAGTCCAAGCGGCGCGACGAGACCAAACGCCGGCCAGGCGAGCGGCGAGCGTCCCACGAACAGCAGTACGCTCAGCCCGCCCAGCGCGATCGCACTCAGCCACAGCCAGCGCCAACCCAGGATCGTCAAGCCCTGCCAGCGCGCCAGGCTGGCCGCAACCTCGGCGACAAGCAGCCACCACAGAATCGAAAGCAAGATCGTCATTGTCGGTTTAGGCCCTCATCCCCCGGCCCCTTGCCCCAAACCTCGGTCGGCTTCGACCTCGGTTGCCATAGGAGAAGGGGAGATCCGTTGTACTTCTTTGTTCTTTGTTCTTTTGTTCTTTGTTCTTCCCCTTTAGATCGTACCGATGTGCTAGTGGAAGCGCAAGCTGCGGCGTTTTAACTAAACATAAACCGCAATGATGCGAGGATGATAAAAGGCTGTTAAATTGGTGTTTGACTTTTACGACAAAGTGTGCAACAATACGCCATCCCGAATGAACAACGGCTTTTCAAACAAACATATTCGTGTCGGTGTCGGTTCTGAACTTCTGCGGCTCTTTATTATTGAATATCGCTACTCCGGCTCGTAAATAGGGTTGGAGGTTTTTTGTTGCCTACTATAACAACCAATCGTCCTATCTATCCATTCACGGCGATTGTCGGCCAGGAGCGCCTGAAGCGCGCTCTGCTGCTCAACGCCATCAACCCGCGCGTCGGTGGCGTACTGATCCGTGGCGAAAAAGGCACGGCCAAGTCGACCGCTGTCCGCGCGCTGCAACGGTTGCTGCCGCTGCTGCGTGTTGTCGCAGATTGTCCATTCGGCGATCCGCCCGACGACCCGCAGCGCATGTGCGACAGCTGTCTGGCGCGGTTGCAAGCCGGCGAGACGCTGCCGGTGGTGGAGCGGCCCACGCGGCTGGTCGAGTTGCCGGTCAACGCCTCTGAAGATCGCGTCGTCGGCTCGCTGGATCTTGAGCATGCGCTGGCGGAAGGTCAGCGGCGCTTCGAGCCCGGCCTGCTGGCGGATGCCAATCGCGGTATCCTGTACGTCGACGAGGTCAACCTGCTGGACGATCATCTGGTCGATCTGCTACTTGACGCGGCGGCGATGGGCGTGAACACCGTCGAGCGCGAGGGCATTTCGGTCTCGCATCCGGCGCGGTTCATCCTGGTCGGCACGATGAACCCCGAGGAGGGCGAGCTTCGCCCGCAGCTGCTCGATCGCTTCGGTCTGGTTGTCGAGATCGGCGGCCTGCGCGAGGTCAACGATCGTGTGGCGATCATCCAGCGACGTCTGCACTACGATCGCGATCCGGTCGAGTTTGCCACCGAGTGGGAGCCTGCCGAGCAAGTGCTGGCGCAGCGCATCCGCGAGGCCAAAACCCTGCTGCCGAGCGTCAAGCTGACCTCGATGGACATGGGCATCGTGGCGCGGCTGGCGGTTGAGCTCGGCGTCGACGGCCATCGCGCGGATCTGGCGATCCTTGAGGCGGCGCGCACGCACGCGGCGCTTGAAGGCCGCGTCGCGCTCAGCCCGATCGATATTCGCATCGCGGCGGAGCTGGCACTGCCACATCGTATGCGTCGCCAGCCGTTTGTCGATGTGCAGCTCGACGAAGAAAAGCTTGGCTCGATCATTCAGCGTGAAGCTGAGCGCGCCGAGAGCCAGGACCAGGAGCAAAAAAAAAAGACGAGCTGAGTGACGAGAGCGGCGAAGGCGAGTCCGGGAATCTTGAGTCGGTTTCGGTTGCGCCGCGCGATGCTGGCGGCCACGACGATACCGACGGCAAGAACAAAGGCGACAAAACGGTCGCCCCGACGCAGCCGTTCAAAGTCAGACGCTTCAGCAGCCAGGCCGATCGGCAGCAGCGCCGGGCGGGCGGCAAGCGCTCGAAGTCGCGGACGCAGCGCAAGAGCGGGCGCTACATTTCCAGCCGTCCAGCCAAGGAGCGCGTGACAGATCTGGCTCTGGATGCGACACTGCGGGCGGCGGCACCGTATCAGCGGCAGCGCCGGGCACGAGCCGTCAAACGGCGCGCGGTGCTGCTGGAGCGACCGGACTACCGGCAAAAAGTGCGGGTCCGGCGCACGCGCAACGCGATCTGCTTTGTGGTCGACGCAAGCTGGTCGATGGCCGCCGAGCAGCGCATGATGGCGACCAAAGGCGCGGTGCTCTCGCTGCTCAAAGACGCGTATCAGCGACGCGATCAGGTTGGGCTGGTTTCATTCCAGCGCGACTCGGCGCGAGTCTTATTGCCCTTAACCAACAGCGTTGATCTGGCGGAGCGGCGGCTGCGCACCATGCCAACCGGCGGCAAAACGCCGTTGACGCACGGGCTGCTGCTCGGGTTTGAGCTGTTGGATCGGGCGCGGCGACGCGATGCAGAAGTGTTGCCGCTGATGGTGATCTTGACGGACGGACAGGCTAACGTCTCGCTGACGGGCATGCGTCCCCAAGAAGAAGCGTATCGTATCGCGGATTTCATCGCCGAGGCAAACATCGAGGCGATCGTGATCGATACGGAGCATCCGAGCTTTGTTCGGGGCCTGGCCCAGACCTTGGCTCAACATTTGCAGGCGCTGTACTACCATATTGCGGATCTGGGCGATAATGCCCTGGTCGAGCTGGTACGTCAGCAAACACGCTAACTAAGAACATTGGAGCAAGCGAACAACGGACAACGCCAGGCGTTCTATCACACAACGAACGTTTTTTGTTCTCCTGCTCGATTGTTCTTTACAGCTTTTGGTTTACCCACTTTCACGGAGGCACGGCGGACATGACGGACGAGGAGCGGACCCCGACGCAGGCGGATGAGCAGGCCCAGGGGACACAGGCGGAGCAGGCCAGCGCCGACACCAGCGCAGCCAGCGAACAGGAAGAGACGGAAGGCCAGGGAGGATTGCTGTCGCGTATTGCAGAAACGGCGAAGAACGCAGCAAATACCGTGGTCGAGACGGCAAAAGACGTAGCGGGAGCGGTGGCTGAGAACTTCACAAACCGCGAGAGCACGCAACAGGACGACAGCGCAGCTGCCCAGACCAGCGATGCGGGTGAGACTCAGCCTGTGGCTGAGGCTAGCTCCTCCGATGCTGGCGAGGCTCAGCCTGTGGCTGAAGAAGGCTCCTCGGTCGTGGAGACGGTCAGCGACGCCGCTCAGGCAGCCGCGACTCAGGTGCGGCGCGTTGGCGCGCGGGTCTATGGAGCCGTTGCCTCCGCAGTTGGAGCAGATCAGGCGGAGGGCGGCGAGCAGGCCGCTGCGACGTCGGATGCTGGCGAGTCGGCGGGCGCAAGCTTCGAGCCGACTGAGGACACGACCAAGGGCGGCAAGCCGCGACGCTTCAAAGACGTCCAGTCCGGCATGCAGCTTGAGGGCAAAGTCACCAGCATCGCGCTCTACGGCGTCTTTGTGGATGTGGGCGTTGGCCGCGATGGCCTGGTCCATATCTCGGAGATGAGCGACACCCGCATCGAGGCTCCGACCGATCTCGTGCAGATCGGTGATCCGGTCACGGTCTGGGTCAAGAGCGTGGACACCGACGCACGACGCATCAGCCTGACCATGCGCGACCCGAACCGGCCCAAGCCGAGCCGCGAGCGCCGTGGCCCGCGCAAGCCCGAGGTCGATCGCGACAAGCTTGGCTCGATGAAGCCCGGCGACACGATCGAAGGCTTGATCAGCAGCCTGGCACCGTTCGGCGCGTTCGTGGACATCGGCGTCGGCAAGGATGGCCTGGTCCATATCTCGGAGCTGGCCGAGGGCCGCGTCGACAAGCCCGAGGATGCGGTGCAGGTCGGCGAGCGCTACACCTTCAAGGTGCTTGAGGTCGATCCCGAGGGCAAGCGCATCAGCCTGAGCTTGCGCCGCGCTCTACGCAGCCAGCGCATGCAGCAGCTGGAGCCGGGCACGATCCTCGACGGCACGGTCAGCGGTCTGGCACCGTTCGGCGCGTTCGTGGATGTGGGCGTTGGCCGCGATGGCCTGGTCCATATCTCGGAGCTGTCGGCGGATCGCGTTGGCAGTGTCGAAGAGGCCGTCAAGGTCGGCGACAAGGTGCAGGTCAAGGTGATCGAGGTCGATCCCAACTCCAAGCGCATCAGCCTGACCATGCGTGTCGAGGAGCTGCTGCCGAACGAGCGCCCACGCCCGACCAATGCGCCGCGCATGGAAGGCGGCTACGGCGAGACCGGCTCGTATGAGCCGTCCTACAACGCGCCCGCGCCCAGCTTCGGCGGCGACTACTCCGGTGGTCGTGGCGGCGATGCCCGTGGCGGCGATGCCCGTGGTGGCGGTCGTGGCGGCGATGCCCGTGGTGGCGGTCGTGGCGATGCCCGTGGCGGCGGTCGTGGCGATGCCCGTGGTGGCGGTCGTGGCCGTGGCGAAGGCGATGCCAGCGGTCGTGGCGGTCGCCTGGGTGGCCGCTCCGAGGGCCGTGGTGGTCGTCGCGAGGCGCAGATCTACGAGCCGTCTGAGGAAGTGTACACCTTCGAGGACCCCGAGGAGGAGACCTTCTCCGGTGACGCGACACTGGAAGATCTGGTGTCGAAGTTCAACGCGGGCAAGGATCGCCGCAAGGACAAGCGCAATTACGAGGAAGAGGAAGAAGAGGGTGGTGGCGATCGCGGTCGCCGCGATGCCATCCGCCGCACCCTCGCGATGCGCGACGAAGAGTAAGCACGTAGCTGGAAACGATAAAGGCTGGAGCAATGGCGCTCCAGCCTTTGTTGTTTAATTACCAAATTATCTCAGCTAGGGGCACGCCGACGGCGTGCCCACAGGT
>JAFAYS010000675.1 GCA_019240175.1 Chloroflexota bacterium
AACAAAGAACAAAGAACAGAGAACAAAAGCAAGTACCACTGCTCCCCTTCTCCTGTCGCAACGGGAGAAGGGGCTGGGGGATGAGGGCCTGTGCTTTCCCCCTCGCCTGTCGCAACGGAGGCGGAAGCCCGTCGACGTTCGGGGAACGGGGATGTCGAATGCAATGAGACAGGGGTGAGGGCCTATCTAAAAAAACAAAGGAACAAGAGATACTCCCTTTGTTCCTTTGTTTGCTTGTTCCCTTGTTTGCCCACAGGCCCTACGCCGCCTGGCGCAAATTCAGCCCGCAGCGATTACAGAAGTTCGCGCCCGGCGGATTTGTATGCCCACAGTTCGGGCAGGACGGCACCGCGTCCAGGCGCGTGCCACAGGCCGAGCAGTGCTCCGCGCCCTGCGGATTTGCCACGCCGCACGCTGGACAGGCGACCGTTGGCAGGCGCTGCGTCTTGCCCGTGGCCGCGCCGAAGCTCGATGTGTATCGCTCGATCGACTGCCAGACGCGGCTGATCAAGTTATCGGGCACATCGTCGCCGCCGAAGAGTCCGCCGAGCGGAAAGGCGAAGAAGAACGGCAGCAGGCCGATCAGACCGCCGGCGAAGATCTGCACGTCGTTTTCTTTGTACCATTTCTGCTGGCCCATTGTCACCTGCACGCCGTCGCCGAGCGGCTCGATGCTGAGCGTGAGCGCCTGGCGCGGCTCGTCGCTAAACCAGCCCGCCTCGCGCTGCCCGATCTGCACCACCACATAATCTTCCGCAGTCAACGCCTGCGCGATCGTCGTGTCGCGATCCCACTCGTCCAGCAGCGCCTGCGCCAGCCCTTCTGGCTGCACTGAGCCGTGATATACTCGCTGCTCCATTGTATCTCCTCGCTTGATCACCAATCCATTCAGTCTTTGCGGTTGACTGGCGTAGCAAACCACGTGCCGAAGCGCGGCGCGCAGATTGCAGAGGATTATGGTATTGACATGCGAGGCGGATCGTAGTATTTTTAAGCTCACCTAAAAAAGGATTTGGGAATGCCGCCCGAGAAGTTTAGCAAAAACGTACAGGATTACGTCAAAACGATCTATGCTCTGCAAAACCGGCAGCGTCCGGTCTCCAATAGCGCGCTCAAAGCACAGCTCAATATCTCCGCGCCCGCCGTCAGCGAAATGATCCAAACGCTGGTCAAGCTGAATCTGGTTCACTATGAGCCATATCAAGGCGTTGAGCTAACAACAAGCGGTGAACGTGTGGCGCTGGAGGTGATCCGGCATCACCGGCTGCTGGAGCTGTACCTGTACGAGGCGCTGGGCGTTCCCTGGGATGAGGTTCATGCCGAGGCGGAGCAGCTTGAGCATGCGCTGTCAGCCAATCTGGCGGAGCGCATCGCCGAGCGACTAGGGCAGCCGCAGTTCGATCCGCATGGTGCGCCGATTCCCTCGCGCGATCTGTCGCTGCCGGAGCAGCACGGCGGGCCACTGCTGGCAGCCACGCTCAACACACTGCTACGCATCGTAGAAGTCGACGACGCCTCGCCGGAGCTGCTGCGCTACCTGGCCACGCTTGGCCTTGTGCCGGGCCAGCAGGTGATCTTGTGTGAGCGCGCACCTTTCGACGGGCCACTGCACGTGCAGGTCGGCGAGCAGATTCACGCGATCGGGCAGCAGACGGCGATGGCGATTCGTGTCGAAGAACAATCGACCAACTAGGGTCGATTTTTTTAAGCAAATGAATTAAGCAAACCTAAAAGTTAGTTTTAGTGTATTAAAATCATAGAGACGGTGCCATGAAACGATTACGACGGACAACCTACTTTTTGAGCCTCGGGCTGGTAGCGCTGGCAAGTGTGCTCGTGCTAGCCAGCTGTGGCACACCGATCGCGACGGCTGGCGGGGCTGGGATTGACTTCAGCACGCGCACAATCCAGATCGTCGCGACGACCGGACACGTAGCCGATGTTGCGCGCAATGTCGGCGGCGAGCGGGTGGCGGTAACCGCGCTGATGGGACCGGGCGTCGACCCGCATCTGTACAAGGCCAGCGCCGGCGACGTGATGACGATCCAGCGCGCCGATGTGGTTTTCTACAGCGGCCTGCATCTCGAAGGGCGAATGATCGAGATTTTCGAGCGGCTGGCGCGCACCAAGCCGACCTACGCAGTCACCACCAGCATTCCTGTCGATAAGCTGCGCACGCCGCCGGAGTTTGCGGGCAGCTACGATCCGCACGTCTGGTTCGATCCGACGATGTGGAGCCACACTGCCGACACCGTGGCCGATCGGCTGAGCGAGCTCGATCCCAAGAGCGCGTCGCTCTACCGCGCCAACGCCGATCGTTACAAGCAGCAGCTGGCCGAGCTTGACGACTACGCACGGCAGCAGCTCAGCAAAATTCCGCCCGAGGCCCGCGTGCTGATCACTGCTCACGACGCCTTCGGCTACTTCGGCGCGCACTACGGCCTGGACGTGCGCGGCCTGCAAGGCATCAGCACCGCCAGTGAGGCCGGAGCCGCGGATGTGCAGGGCCTGGCCGAGTTTATCGCCAGCCGCAAGATCCGCGCGATCTTTGTCGAGTCGAGCGTGCCACAGGCCACGATCGAGGCTGTGCAGGCGGCTGTTCGCTCGCGCGGCTATCAGGTCGAGATCGGCGGGCAGCTTTTCTCGGATGCGCTGGGCGAGGCCGGCACACCCGAAGGAACCTACATCGGAATGTTTCGCGCCAACGTGGATACCATCAGCAAGGCGCTTGCGCCGCAATCATAGGACTGTTCTATGGAAACCACTACCGTTCCCGCAGTTGAGATCCACGATCTGACGGTCGCCTACCGCGAAGAGCCGGTGCTCTGGGACGTCGATCTCACGATTCCGCGTGGCACACTCACCGCGATCATTGGCCCCAACGGCGCGGGCAAATCCACGCTGATGAAAGCGATGCTGAACCTGGTGCCAACCGCCGCCGGCACGATCCTGATCGACGGGCAGCCCTACAACCCGCAGCGGCGTGTGGTCGGCTACGTGCCGCAGCGGGGCAGCGTCGACTGGGACTTTCCCACCGACGCGCTGGACGTCGTGACGATGGGCCTGTACGGGCGGCTGGGCTGGCTGCGACGGCCCGGTCGGCGTGAGCGTGAGATTGCGCTGCACTGCCTGGAAAAAGTCGGCATGGCCGATTTTGCCAATCGCCAGATCAGCCAGCTGTCGGGCGGCCAGCAGCAGCGCGTGTTTCTGGCGCGGGCGCTGGCGCAGGATGCGCAGATCTACTTCATGGACGAGCCGTTCGTCGGCGTGGATGCGACCACCGAGCGCGCGATCGTGACGCTGCTGCGCGACCTGCGCGACGCCGGCAAAACCGTGATCGTGGTCCATCACGACCTGGAAAGCGCGCCCGACTACTTCGACTGGCTGGCGCTGCTCAACGTGCGGCTGATCGCCAGCGGCCCGTTCAAAACGACGTTCACGCCCGAAAACTTGCAGCGTACCTACGGCGGACGTATCGCGCTGCTGGATCAGATCCACGGCGCGGCAGCGGAGCCGGTCCGCTCGGGCGAAGGAGCCGCGCGATGAACCTGCTCTACGACCTATTCTTCGACTACACGCTGCGCAACATCGCGCTC
>JAFAYS010000327.1 GCA_019240175.1 Chloroflexota bacterium
CTGCATGGTGCTGTGCAGCCTGCGTCCATCAATTGATCTTACGCTCCCTCAGCCGCTGCTCCTAGCTCCTGAATCTCCCCGATCTCGTCGAGATAATTCCAAACGCTGGTATCGGGCGGCTCCATGCCAAGCTGCGTGATAATCACCGAGATATGCGTGCGGTGCTCGGTCGAGTGCGTGATCGCCTGGGGAATCAGGCTGGCCAGATTGTACTCGATCAGCATGCGCGGCGGGCGCTGCCGCACCTTGGTATCAGCGTGTGCCGACAGGGCCAGCTGTAGCAGCTCTTCGTTGGCCCAGCGCACCGCATCCTTCAATACGCTGAAGCCTGGAAACTGCTTGAATGAGACCGGCTCCGCCGGCTGCCGGCCATTGACGCGCTCGACGTAGCTGACCTCAGCCCCGACGATATGCAGCAACGTTTCGCGGATCGAGCCAAAGCCGCCGATCGTCGTCGCGTCGAGCTGCTCGTCGCTCAAGTTTTCGCAGAAGTCTAGCAGCTTCAAGTTCGCCCAGGCGTTGTGCGCAAAGAACGCCGTCAGCACAGTCGGATCGCCGTGTTCATGGTCTTGCATCATCGCTCTCCATACTATGTTGGGTTTGAATGCAGTTGGTACGTTTTTATAGCACGCGGCCATGCTCCACGCGCACGCGGCTGATGTGCGCCAGAAACGATGGATCGAAGTCGGCCAGGTCGGCGGCGGTCATCAGTGTTTGCTGGTTGGGCCGATCGATGAACTGTAGCAGATGCGCGCGGCGGGCCGCATCCAGTTCCGAGAGAATATCGTCCAGCAGCAGCACGGGCGCGTCGCCGGTACGCGTACGCATCAGCTCGGCCTCCGCCAGCTTGAGCGCCAGCGTCAGGCTGCGCTGCTGGCCGCGCGATCCATACACGCCAATGTCGACGTCATCCAGACGGCAGATCACGTCGTCGCGGTGCGGCCCAATCAAGGTTTGTCCGCGATCTAGCTCTTCGCGCAGGCCGCGCTCAAGGCATGCCGCAAACGATTGCTGCAATCCGCCGCGCTCATCTTTGGCGTCTTTCGCGTCTTTCGCCTCGATCGTGCCGACATAGCTGATCTTGAGCATCTGCGGCACGCCCGCAATATCCAGGTGGATCGGCGCGCCCAGCTCGGCGATCTGCTGCATGGCCTGCTGGCGCTCGGCGATAATATACGCGCCGTTCGAGGTCAGCTGCTTATCCCAGAACTGTAGCTGTCGCCGCGCCTCGTCCAGGCTGAAGGATCGTGACCGCGAGTGCCGCTGATCGCGCCAGGAGCGCAGCAGGGCGTTGCGCTGTAGCAGCGCTTTGTTATACTCGGCCAGCGCGCGCACGTAGCGCCCGTCGAGCTGCGAGAGCATCACGTCCAGCCAGCGCCGGCGATCGGCGGGCGGCCCGGTGAGCAGCTCGATGTCCAGCGGCGTGAAAAGCACAACCCGTAGCTGTCCGACCAGATCCAGCGCGCGGCGGGCGGTCTTGTTGATGCGGATCGTTTTCTGGGTCATCGGCATCATGTTGCCGCCGGCGTCCTGTTTGCGCTGCACCACCAGCTCGATCAGCAGCTTTTCGTCTTTGGCGTTGGCCGCGCGGCGCATCACGTTGGTCACCATGCGCGTAAACGGCGCGATGCCCAGATCGGCGGTCGTGTCCCAGTTGATCAGCTCACGATCCGCTGAGGTGCGCGGCGAGCGCGTCGTCGCCAGGTAGTAGAGCGCCTCAAGCAGCGTGGTCTTGCCGGCGGCGTTCGGGCCGTAGAAGAGCGTCGTGCCCGGCTGAAGCGGCAGCTCTAGCTCGCGATAGTTGCGAAAGTTGCGCAGGCTCAGATGCGAAACATACATTGTTAGCTGTATTCCAAAGGTGTGCTGCGCAGGGCCGCGAGATCCGCCGCGCCGGTGCAGAACATCGCGATGCGCAACTCTTCCGCAAAGCCGCGCAACCCATCAACAATCCCCTCGACGCCGCGCTCGCCCGCCGCCTGCACCAGATAGGGCGCTGCCGAGCCCACCACATCAGCGCCCAGCGCGATCGCTTTGGCCACGTCGAGGCCGCTGCGCACGCCGCCGGAGCCGATCAGCGTGATGTTGGGCAACCCTGCGCGCACTTCCTTGATCGCCTCGGTGGTGGGAATGCCCCAGCCGGCGAAGGTTGCCGCGATGCTGCGACCGCGATCCTGCGTGTGCCGGAAGCGCTCGACTTCGCTCCACGACGTGCCGCCCGCGCCCGCCACATCGATCGCCGCCACGCCCGCATCCACCAGTTTGCGCGCGACCTCCACGCCGATGCCGTTGCCAACCTCTTTGACGATCACCGGTACTTCAAGCTCGCGACAGACCGCCTCGATCTTGCCCAGCAGACCTTTAAAATTGGTGTTGCCCTCAGGCTGCACCGCCTCTTGCAGCGCGTTCAAATGCAGGATCAGCGCGTCGGCCTCGATCATCTCGACGGCCCGGCGGCACTCGGCGATACCATAGCCGTAGTTGAGCTGCACCGCGCCGATGTTGGCCAGCAGAACGGCGGTCGGCGCGACCTTGCGCACCTGGTAGGTGCGTGCCAGTGCGGGATTGCTCAGCGCCGCCCGCTGCGATCCAACGCCGAGCGCCACGCCCAGCGTCTCGGCAGCCTCGGCCAGCATCAGGTTGATTCGCTCGGCCTCGTGCGCGCCGCCGGTCATCGAGGAGATCAGCAGCGGGGCCTTGAGGCGCTTGCCCAGAAACTCAACGCTGGTGTCGATCGCGTGCAGATCCAGCTCCGGCAAGGCGCAGTGACGAAAGCGGTAGCGCGCCCAGCCCGACGTCACGCCCTTGGCGTTCACATCTTCGCCCAGCACGATGCGAATATGATCGAGTTTTCGCGACTC
>JAFAYS010000845.1 GCA_019240175.1 Chloroflexota bacterium
CGGAGCGTAAAAGTGGCTAAGGGTCTCCTTCCCTTAGATCAGGGGGGCGCGGTCAGGGGCAGGGCCTCGTACGGAGCGTGGGGACGCAAGGTGTGGAGGCAATTTTTAGGCATCAAGCGATGTGTCAATGCGAACGATCAAGCATCGCAGTCGGGATTCTTGAGAACTACACCGATCGTTGATGAACGCGGGCCTATTTGGTGCTCCTCAGGCCATGCGTATCAAGTGCTGCTCAAACGGGAGGTCGTTTCCAGCATGTGCCGACATGATCGTGTAATAGGCTGCCCTGTTCTCCTTGGTGTCCGATTAAGCAGAGGATATCATTAACCGGAATTAGACAGTTAACCTTGAGCACATCTTATGCCTAAATCGGAGTACGTGAGGAGAACAAAAGGAGTACATGCACATTGGTAGTACATGTGGGCGAAGCGATCAAAGTTACGCCCGTAATGAGCTATAGCAGAGCGTATCGATTATTCGGTAGGGGCGTATTGCGATACGCCCTGGGCGTGCGCAGCACGCCCCTACACGCCCATTTCTAGGACACGTGAGCAACGACGAAGGCCGACTCCTTGTCTGGAGTCGGCCCTCAGGTACTGTTGATTGTCGTCCGGTTATGACACCTTTTTGATAAAGCTCGACAGTGTCTCGCTGCTCACGACCATGTTGCGGTTGAGCGACAGGAAATTGTCGGCAGGCGTGGTCTTGCCGCCGGAAACGGTGAAGGCCATCTTGATGCCCACGTCGCGCAGTGCCGTCTGAGCGGTCACGTCGGTGCGACCGTAGGGATACGCCAGAAACTCAGGCTTTTTCCCGGTCGCGGCGGTGATGAAGCTGTCGGCGCTGCTCACCTCGGCGTAGGCGTTGGCGTATGTCAGCGTTGACAGATCGGCGTGCGTCTGCGTGTGGTTCTGGATGTCATAGCCTGCGCTGTGAAGCGTTTGGAGCTGGGCGGAGGTCAGATAGCCGGGGTTGTTGACCCAGCCCGAGACGGCGAACTGCGTGGCCTTGAAGTTGTACTGCTTCAGGACCGGCACGACGTTGGTCACGAAGTCAGCCGTGCTGTCGTCGAAGGTCAGCAGGATCGGCTTGGCGGGGGCCGTCGTCTGGAGCGTCATGATGCTGTAGTACTCGTCGACCGACAGCGTCGTGAAGTTATTGCTCGCCAGGTAGGCCATCTGCTCTTTGAACTTGGTCAGCGAGAGCTGGTATCGACCGCTCGGGTTGGTCGAAACGACATGGTAGCACAGCACCGGAATTGAGACGCTGACGGTGACCGCGTCGGGCGCTGCGGCCTGGCTCACAGGCACGGAGCCAGGCGTTGACAGCAGGAGGCTCAGGGCCGCCATCAGTGCGATCAAGAGATTTCTCATGTCTCCCTTTGTCCCTTTCTTCGTTGAATAACCAGTGCGATCAAGAGATTTCTCCCGTGTGCCTTGGGCCTCCGACCGTCAACGCCCCGCACTCCGCCTACCTGCCGTTGATCGATCTAGAGCCGCCCGATGAGCTGGAAGAGCTGGCTGCGATCTTCCGCCTCGTTGTCCAGGACGACGTTCGTCAGCAGCAGCTCGTCGAGACCGGAGTCCAGCAGCTCTTTGAGCCGCGCCGCAACCGCGTCGGCATCGCCCGTGACCACCAAGCTATCGATCAGCTCGTCGCTCACCGCGCCATTTTCGACGGGATAGCCGGCGGCGGCGAACATGTTGGCGTAGAAGGGCAGCTGCGCATAGAAGGCGATCGTCTTGCCCACCGCCTGGCGTACCGCTGCGGTGTCGCGATTGAGTGAGACCCACGAGTGCGCGACCAGCGGGGGCGTCGATCGTCCTGCCGCCTGCGCGCCCGCCTGCATCGCCGGCAGACCGACATTGTGCAGGTAGGCGGGTGGGCAGTTCCACGAGATCGCGCCGTCGGAGACTTCGCCGGCCAGTCGAAACGCGCCTTCGCCCAGCGTTGAGATCAGCAGCGGCACCTGCGGCGGATTGTTCAAGGTCGCGTTGGCGGTGATGAATTGCCCGCTGTGCTCGATCTTGCCTGCCCACAAGATGCCGCGCAGCACCTCGACGTATTCGCGCAGATGCACCAGCGGCGACTCCATCTTGATGCCGTAGGTCGGCTCGATCGCCGGACGGTGGCTCGGCCCCACGCCCAGCCGTAAGCGGCCAGACCCCAGCGCCGCGACCGTCGCCGCCTGCTGCGCGAGCGCCAGCGGATGGCGTGGATAGGTCGGGACGATCGATGTGCCGAAGCGCACCTCCTTCGTGCGCTGGCTGGCCGCCGCGTACAGCGTCAGCGAGTCGATCGTGGTCGGGCTCTGGGTCATCCAGAGCTGTCGCACGCCGCTGGCTTCCGCCTCATCAATAATCTGTAGCAGTGCGGGCGCATCCGCTGCCGCGATCGATATGCCGACCCGCTCGCGCAGCTCGGTCGTTCCTGCTTGCCCTGAGCTCATGGTTTTGCTCCTCGTGTTGTAATGCGAAAATGGTTGAATCCATCTTTACTAGTGTACTACGTTCGTTGGGCAAGCAGGGATAGGCGTGCGATCTCAGCGCACGCCGAGCAGCACTTCCATGGTGAGCTGATCGAGGCGCTCGTAGGGCAGACCGCGCGCACCGAGTGCTTTGCGATCAAACGCGTGGGCCTTGAGCGCCTCGGCTTTTTCCGCGCTGTAGCCGCCGCTCCACGTGGGCAAGCTGCCGTCGTCGGCGGTGATCTCCCCAATCAGCGCCTGGATCTTGGCGTCCGCGTTCCACTGGCGGGCCTTCTCCTTGAGGATCAGGTAGGTGCGCATACAGCCGCGCGCAAAGTCTTTGACGCCGTCGTAGTCGTCGGTGCGGAAGGCGTGGGCGTCGAAGTGTCGGCTGCCGTCGTAGCCCACATCTTCGAGGAACTTGACCAGGAAGAACGCGGCTTTGGGATTGACCATGCCGAAGCGGAAGTCCTGGTCGTAGCGGCCCGGGGCCTGGTCGTTGAGGTCGATGTGGAAGAGCTTGCCGGCGTCGTGGGCCTGCGCCACGCCATGCAGGAAGTTCAGCCCGGCCATCGTCTCGTGCGCGACCTCGGGGTTCACCCCGACCATCTCGGGTTTGTCAAGGGTTTGGATAAAGGCCAGGGCATGACCGACGGTGGCCAGATAGATGTCGCCGCGCGGCTCGTTGGGCTTGGGCTCGAGCGCGAACTTGAGGTCGTAGCCCTGATCCTGGCTGTAGGCACACAGGAAGTTGAGCGCCTCGCGAAAGCGCTTGGTGCTGTCGGCGGGATTCTTGGTGGCATCGCTCTCGGTGCCTTCGCGTCCGCCCCAGAAGACGTAGACCTGCGCGCCACACTCGACGCCGAGGTCCATCGAGCGCATGGTTTTTTGCAGGGCATAGGCGCGCACGGCAGGATCGTTGGCGGTGAACGCGCCGTCCTTGAAGGCCGGGTCGGTGAACAGGTTGGTGGTCGCCATCGGCACCACGAGGCCGGTCTCTGCGAGCGCGGCTTTGAAGTCGCGGACGATGCGGTCGCGGTCGGCGGGCGTGGCGTCGATCGGCACGAGGTCGTTGTCGTGGAAGTTGACGCCGTACGCGCCACACTCCGCCAGGAGATGCACCAGTTCGACCGGCGACAGCGGCTTCCGCACCGGCTCGCCAAAGGGATCGCGCCCCACGTTGCCCACCGTCCACAGGCCAAATGTAAACTTATGCTCCGGCTTCGGTGTGTAGTCCATTAGAAAATCC
>JAFAYS010001042.1 GCA_019240175.1 Chloroflexota bacterium
GGCCCGTGCGGCCAACCTCGCGATCGTAGTAGTAGGTGGGAACGTACATCGGCTCGACGCCGTTGGCGAAAAGCGCCGAGGTGACACCGGGGTAGCGATACCAGTCGGCATACGCGCGGGCGATCACGATGCGGCCATAATCTTCACAGCGATCCATGATCATCTCAAAGTTCGGCGTGGCGTCGAACTTTTCGCGCACCGAGACATAGACATTTTCAAAATCAATAAAAACGGCTACGTCTGCACGAGATTTTGGTCTCTCCATAAATCGAATTGTCTCCAACACATTGCACGATACAGGACCCGGAAAAGCAAGCTGCTTTACTGATGGGCTTCACATCCGGCAGATACGGAATAACTATACGTTTCGAAGTATCCTGTATCGTACAATCTGCCGAATGTGCAAGAAACTTATGGCGCGACAGGCACGCCGATCACGTACAACAGCAGCACGAGCGCGGGCGCGATCCCAATCGCCGGTATCAGATTGGCGACTCGGATGTGCTTGAGGTCGAGGATCAACAGCCCGATCCCGAGCATCAAGATTCCGCCTGCTGCCGTCATTTCGTCCAACATAACACTTCCAAGTGGAAGTGCATCTCCTCCAGCAAGAATCGTTCTTCCGCTTACCAGGCCAGTCGCATTCTCCCCCAGAACGCGCGCCAGCAGCGTGATGCCGCCCTGGACGGCAAAGATGGTAAGCGCTGAAAGACCGACGCCCCAGCCAAGAGCGGCGGCAAGGGTCAGCGATGTGATCAGGTCGAGCAGTGATTTGATCACGATGAGCTGGTAATCGCCCCGCAGCCCATCCTGGATCGAGCCCAGGATCGTGATCGGCCCAACACAGAAGATCAGGCTGGCTGTGACAAAGGCTGTGGCAATGCTGTCGGGCCGCTGTGTCGTCGGCGTGGGCTCGCGCGTGTCATCAATCGGCGCGACTCCGGCTGCCGGCGGGCTGTTCGCTGCTGTTCGACGCGTTACCAGTGCCTCTACGCGCTGGCCAAAGCGCTCAAGTGCCGCATCGATGCGCCACCATTCGCCAAGAACGCCGCCGATCAGCACGCCGCCGAGCGTGACAAGAATGTTATGCGTGCTCCACGACATTTGCAGACCGAGCACCAGCACCACCAGGCCAATCACGGCCATTGCTGTTTCGCGGAAGCGCTCCGCCAGCCGATTGCCGATCAGAACCCCGAGCAGCGAGCCGATCGCTACTGCTACAGTATTAAGCAACGCTCCAACCGGCAGGATCACGCTGTCGTAGGCTCCTCAGGCATGTGGCCGGTCAGCTCGCGAATTTTCGCAGCAATATCCGGTGCCGTCACAATCGCTTCGCCTACAAGTATAGCATCCGCGTTCCAGGCCCGCAAACGCTTGCAGTCGTCGGCAGTCTGGATTCCGCTCTCGCTGACCAGAATCGGACGATCGGTGGCGGGCAGATGCGCCAACAGTCGCTCGGTTGTCGCGAGGTCGACGTGGAAGCTGTGCAGGTTGCGATTGTTCACGCCGATGATCGACGCGCCGACCGCCAGCGCCCGCTCTAGCTCCCTTTCGTCGTGGACTTCGACCAGCGCTTCCATGCCCAGCGACTCGGTCAGGGCGAGCAGCTCGCGCATGGGCTCGTCGTCCAGCGCGGCCACGATCAGCAACAGTGCATCCGCTCCGTAGGCGCGCGCCTCGTAGATCTGGTACGGCTCAAGAATGAAATCTTTTCGTAATAACGGCACGTACACGCGCCCTGACTCAGGGCTGGGCTGCATGTTCTCCGCCGCCGACTCTTGCAGGCCGCGAATTGTTTTCAAGTACTGCAAGCTGCCGCCGAAGAAGCGCACATCAGTCAGGACCGACAGCGCGTCGGCACCGGCTGTGATGTAGGCGCGTGCCAGCTTCACCGGATCGAAGTTGGGCGCGAGAATGCCTTTCGACGGGCTTTTGTGCTTGATCTCGGCGATCAGGCCAAGTCGCTGCGGCTGGCGCAGCACGGCGCTGAATGAGCGCGGCGGCAACGCTTCTGCTGCGCGCGCCTGAATCTGCTCGGGCCGCACCTTCAATTGCTGCCGGGCGACTTCTTCGCGTTTGTGCTCAAGAATGCGATCGAGATAGGTTGTTTCGCTCATGAATGGTGCTATGTCCTTATAAAGAACAAAGAAACAAAAGAACAAAGGAACAAATCGCATGAGCGCAGCGTAACGATGCCAACACCTTGCCCTAGGTTCTAGGTTCTTAGTTCTAGGTTCTGCCGAATTATAGCGTTTTCGGCGGCGAATGACATATTGACAAGTCGCGGGCCAAGCCTCTAAACTCGGCACGTCGATCAATGAGGAGCATCAGTTTATGGCCAACGAGAATCTAGAGGAACTGATCCGCAATGTGCCGGATTTTCCGATCCCCGGCGTGCAGTTCAAAGATATTACCACGCTGCTGCGGAACGGCCCCGCGTTTCGCTCAGTCGTCGATCAGATCGTTGAGCGCTTTCGGGATGAGCGAATAGATATTGTGGCCGGCGTCGAGTCGCGCGGCTTTATCTTCTCCGCGCCGGTCGCCTATGAACTGGGCGCAGGCCTGGTGCCGATCCGCAAGCCCGGCAAGCTGCCCGCCGAAACAATCGAGGTTGCCTACTCGCTGGAATACGGTACCAACGTGCTGCAGATCCACGCCGACGCATTTCCCGCCGGATCGCGCGTGCTGCTGGTCGATGATCTGCTGGCGACGGGCGGCACCGTGGCGGCCTCAGTCGATCTGGTGAAGCATCTCGGCGGCGAGATCGTGGGCCTGGCCTTTGTGATCGAGCTGACCTTCCTGGACGGACGCGCAAATATCGGGGAATATCCGATCTTCTCGCTCGTACAATACTAGTTGCTGGTATAATGTTAGTACTTAATGCATACCTGTATCACTGGCCCGGTACTTGCACTGCCGGATTCAGCAAGGTATTATGTACACAGCGCGGTATTCCCACGCCCCTGTAGAGGAGGTAGCGTCTATGGCAACGATTCCGCTCGTTGACACTAGTTCTCTGGTTACACTAACACCGGCAGCTTCAGAAAAACTGCTCGGCCTGATGCAGGAGAAGCAGCTCGAAAACCACGCGCTGCGCGTCTTTGTGGCTGGCGGCGGCTGTTCCGGTCTTCAATATGGCATGACCTTCGACGACGAGACCCATCCGGGCGACGCCGAGTTCGAAGTCAATGGCCTCAAGGTTCGTGTCGATCCGATGAGCGCGCGCTATATGCAGGGCGCTAACATCGACTATCAGGATTCGCTGATGGGCGGCGGCTTCAAGATCGACAATCCCAACGCGGTCTCGGCCTGCGGCTGTGGCTCGTCGTTCAAGCCCCGCGACGAGGAAGGCTACGGCGACGCGCAAGCCGGTGGCGGCTGCGGCAGCGGCGGCTGTGGCTGCGGTCACTAAGCATTTTCCAACACAAGCATTTCAAAACGATCATCCTGCGGGATGGTCGTTTTGTTTTTGCTCCAATTGCCGACGCCGTCCACGATCCAATGATCAGCACGGATCGTCCTCCTTGTCAGCCTCAGTATCGCCGATGATGGCATAATGAAAGCACGACCTAGCTGAAAGGACGATAAAACAATGACTTCCACAAACGGAAAATTGCATATTCTTGGTCTGGGCGGCACGCTGCGTGAGCGATCGACGAGCCGCTGGGCGCTACAGCGCGCGCTCCAAGCCGCCGAGGCCGCGGGCGCGACCACCGAGTTGCTGGCGCTCTACGATCTCAACCTGCCGATGTTTATTCCCGATAAGCCCGTCGAAGAGTACGATCCCTCGGTTGTGCGTCTACTCGACGCGGCACGCAAGGCCGATGGGCTGCTGATCAGCACGGCAGGCTACCACGGCACGCTGGTCGGCGCGACCAAGAACGCGCTCGATTTTTTGGAGTTTTTGTCGGAGGACGAGCGGCCTTATCTGCACGAGCGAGTCGTCGGTTTGATCGCGACGGCCAGCGGCGAGCTGGCGGGAGTCAATGCGATCAACGCGCTGGTGCATACGGTCTACGCGCTGCGTGGCACGGTCGCGCCGCTGCTGGTGCCGATCCCACGGCCACGTGAGGTCTTCGATGCTGAAGGACAAGTTGTCAACGAGAAAATTGCCGGACGCCTGGATCAGCTGGGCAGGCTGGTCGCGGAGACCGTCGGCAAGTTTGCGTCGTCGGTCGAGCTTGAGCCTTGATCGCCGAGGGCCCGAGTTGTGCTACGATCGGCGCGGCAGATAAGCAAGGAGCGTGATGCATGAGTAGTAATATGCCGTTCAAAGCAGCGACGCCGCGCGAGGTCAAGCAGCGGCTGGACGCGGGCGAAGATCTGGTGCTGATCGATGTGCGCGAGCCGGAAGAGATTCAGCGCGCCTCAGTCGAG
>JAFAYS010000362.1 GCA_019240175.1 Chloroflexota bacterium
CGTTCGATCACAACCGCGGGGTAGTTGTGATCAGTGACACATGTGATGTGTAGGTCATTCAAACGTTTGCTAAAAAGCGCCCCTGGCGGGACTCGAACCCGCACCCATGCTGCACGCACATTCGCGTGTTGCTCAGCAGTCGTATGCCTGCCAACGTGCTTTCCTACCGAGTTTCACGGATTGGAGCTGCCCCAATCTAGGCTGGGGATGCCGTTCGGTGCCTCCGGAAATGAGCATACGTGACCAGGTTTCGCCGTTGTCCTGCGCTCTGCCTTTTAAGCTACAAGGGCAAAGGTAAGGATTTATTATAGATGATGCGGGGCCGTGATGGCAAACAGCGCCGGCCATATGCGTGGTTCGGGTGTCGGCGCGCGGTGGTGATCAACGGTTCAATGGTATAGTGAACAGCGAAGCTTATGATACGCGTAGTTATCCGCAAGCACTTGATGCTGCTACGGGTATGCTAGAAGTTGAAGGGTAGGCGACCCATGCAGGTTGAAATTTGGTCGGATGTTGTTTGTCCGTGGTGCTATATCGGGAAACGGCGCTTCGAGGCCGCGCTGGCGCAGTTCGCCCACCGGGATCAGGTTGAGATCGTGTGGCGCAGCTTTGAGCTGGACCCGCACGCTTCCCGAACGTCGAACGAAAGCCTCAACGAGGTATTGGCCAAGAAGCTCGGCGTCAGCCCGGCCCGCGCGGCGGCGATGAACGCGCAGGTCACCGCGCTGGCTGCCGAGGAGGGCCTGGATTACCATCTCGACCAGGCCCGGCATGGCAATACGTTTGATGCTCACCGCCTGATCCACCTGGCCGAAACCCATGGCCTACAGGCGGCAGCCAAAGAGCGGCTGCTCCGAGGGTATTTCACCGAAGGCCACGCGATCAGTGATGCGGAGGCGCTCACGGCGCTGGGGGTCGAGATCGGTCTGCCTGCCGACGAGGTGCGTAGCGTGCTGTCCAGCGATGCGTACGCCGATGACGTTCGGGCGGACGAGCGCCGCGCGCAACAACTGGGCATTTCCGGCGTGCCCTTCTATGTGATCGACGGCACCTACGGCATTTCTGGTGCCCAGCCCGCTACGGCCTTTTTGAGCGCGTTGGAGCAGATCTGGGCGGAAGCGCATCCTTCCACGCCGGTCGCCGCAGGAGTGACTGACGCCGCTGCCTGCGAGGATGGCAGTTGCACCATTTGAGGCTACTCATGTTACCAACGGCCAACAGCCGCAGTGCCATTTGGTGTGGCACTGCGGCTGTTGGCTGGGTAGACTCCTAGCGGGCTGTTGGACTGCAGATCGAGCCCTCCGCCGATGTTAGGAGCCGGCTCCGCTACGCTCATCCTTGATCGGCACGTTGGGCGGCGGCGTGAGGATGAAGCGCTCGGCGGGAATTGGCGCGTCGACCTCAAACTGCGTGAAGCGCGACTCAATAAACAGCTCGCCGGTGGCATCATAGTGCTGGTAGTTGAGCACAACAAACAGCTGTTTGTCGATCCAAAGCTTCAGCCGTGTGCCGGGACTCACGCCCGCCGCACCGATGCGACACTCAATCACCAGCGTCGCGCGATCCAGCACCGTTGCCTCGCCAACCAGCGCCAGCTCATCGCCAGGCTGCGCGCATAGTCCGGCTGCCGGTTCATCGGGCGTATCGAGCGACTGCGCTGGATGCGGCACGATATACAGGCCTTCCTCGACCTCGTCGGGGTTGATGCGGCTGATGCCATCGTACAGGATCGTCGCGGGCTGCGAAAGCGGCGTGCTCCAGCGCCACGCGTCGACACCATTGGTCAGATCGGTCTGGACCTCGGCTTCCATCTGGTCGGTGGCCGGCCAGATGATCGCGCGGCGCAGGCTCGCCGAAGCAAGGTCAACCCAAACCTCCTCGCGCACAACGGTGGCGCTGCCGGGAGCCACAGTTTCCATCACGCCGTGCAGCGAACGAATGCCGGAGAGCCCAAAGGTAGTTGCCTGCTCGGCGCGCCTGAGCGCTTCCTGGGCGCTGACGGTGGGTGCCTGTCCCGGCAGCAGCTGCAGGCCAACGAGGAAGATCAGCAGCAGACACACCCCAGCCAGGGCTGGACGCGCCAGGCGCAGATGCGGTAGGCGTCGCGCAGGCTGCCGTTGAATCGGAAGCTCCGCAGCCTGGATGCGAATCCGGGCCGGGAGGTTGAGCGACCCGGAGGGCACTTCGGTCTCGGCAAGTTCGTTGAGCAGCCGACGCGCAGATTGATCGTGATTCATCGTGTTTTCCTATTCAGAATGAACTGACTCGCCCATCAGCGGGCGCAGTAGCCGCT
>JAFAYS010001083.1 GCA_019240175.1 Chloroflexota bacterium
GAAAGCGCGGAGGCGCTCGACGCGTACCGGACCAGCGAGTTTTTCGGCAGCTTCTGGCCGTACGTCAAAACCTGGTTTCGCCAGCGGGCCGAGGCGGTCTCGTTCGATCTGGTGGAGTGAGCCAATTTGAGGAAAGACCAGAAAAGAGCAGGACTCGTCACACGACGAGTCCTGTTTTGATCAATCTTCGTGCGGGGCGTGCCACTGCTGCCACAGCCGCTGGAAGTTCGCTGCCGGATCGTTCCAGTAGTCCTCGACATCAAGCGGCGGAATGCTGGCTTTTTGCTCGACATCGGGCTGCTGGGCGAAGCGCTGAACGGCTGCGGCCACCGGCAGCTCGTCGCCGGTGGTGTCGAAGAGGCCCATCATCTGCTCGCGGCGGCTGTGCGCCTCCTGCGGCAAAAATGGCTCGGGATAGCAGAAGGCGTGCGTAAACCACAGGCCGGGAATGCCCCACGTGTGCAGCTCGGGCAGCGCGGTCTCGATCGCGCCCGCATACTGATCGGGATCGAGCAGCGGCTGTTCGATGCTCCGGCCATACGCTTGATCTGCAAAGCTGCGACCGCCGGCGTTGGCGACGGCAGGCGCGCCTACCAGCAGCACCGGTGCGGCTTTACTTAGCGAATACGTGAGCGCCGTCACAAAGCGCAGCAGCGAGTCGTTGAGGGGCTGGCTTTTGAGCGCAGGCTCCGGCGGCACCAGGCTCAGCACCTGCACGCCGCCCGCCTGCGCGATCGATTCGGGACGCGGCCCTTCGCGGCGAACCAGCGAGCGCAGCGTCGCGCTGTAGAAGATCGGACCCTGAGCCCGGTAGTCGCGCGCAATGTCGATCGTCTCGCCCAGCCAATCAGTCACGACCTCAGCCGACGACGGCGCGCGCGCGAGCTCGATCCCGCTGCCAAGCTCCCAGCCATGCAGGGCCGGATGATCCCCGAAGTTGCCGATGACCTCGGCGATTAGCAGCCGCTGCGCCGCACGCATCGCGGGATTGGTCCACAGATCGCGGACCTCGGTCGCATGTTTGGTATGTTCCCAGACCAGCGGCGGTCGCTGCTCGTTGCGCACGATCAGCAGCGGGCCGAACTTGGTCGAGAGCGTGAGATCGGCGGCGTAGCTATCTGCTGTGGTCCAAACTGGCAGATGAACCGCGCCGGCAACCGTCAGCGGAAACAGCGTCGGCACCACGCGTAGCCGCGCATCGCCGGCTTGCTCAAGCGCCTGCTCCAACATGCGCAGCGCCGTTACCGACACGCGCTCGGGCCGCGGCTGGAAATCTTCCCAGCGCAGCGGCAGCCGCACGGTGTTCAGGCCGATCGCGGCCAGCTGCTGAAACTCTTCACGAATCTCGCCGCGATCGAACTTGGTCCACAGCAGCGAGCCTTTGCGTCGCGGCCAGTAGGTTGCGCCTAGACTGAAATCATTCATAGATTATGTGTTACCTGAATTCGGCAATAACCTCGATCGTTCCGACGATGTGCCGGTTGAACTCCGCCAGATCCTCAGCGGGAATCCAGTATTCTTGATGGCGCGAGTTGCCGGCGACTTGGACCGGATAGCGCTCAAGGAAGCTGGTCTCGACCTGAAAGCGCGTGACATAGCCGACGTAGCCTGAAGCCGCGTCTTTGGTGTTCCAATCTCTGGCGATCTGCGTGGCATACTCCTCGTTCAGCACCGGGTAAAAGATCGGCTGGTGGAACAGACGCGGTGGAAACGCAGTATCGCCGCTCTCATGGATCAGATCCAGCTCTTTTTGACCGACCGGACGAAACAAAGTTGTTGTTTTTGACATTGCGCTGCTCCGTGCGGCTCAAGTTGTTGCTATAACGGTGGCTGCTGGCCTCGCCTCACGCCGCCACAGTGGCCGCCCGATCTGCCAGATCGCCCAGATGATGATCGCGAGAATCACAGCCTCGCGCAGCGCCATCGCCGGCAGCATGACCTGCGAGAAAAACCAGCCGGTCAGCGGATTCTGCGAATCCGCCAAGTGCAGCAACACGAAGCTTGCCGCAAAGTAGGCGATGTCTACTGACGCGAAAGCTACGACCAGCGCCGGCGGCCCGGCCAGCAGCGCCAGCAGCACAGCTAGCCACAGGCTGTACTGCGGGCTGTACACTTTGTTGATGAAAAAGAACCAGCCGATCGCCGCCAGCGCTGCGGGAAGCACGAGATCCTGAGTTCGATCCGCGTCGCGCCACCAGCTATAGCTCATCAGCAGCACAATCCCGCCGACGCCCAGCGCCAGTAAGATTGCGCTCAGCGAATTGATCTGTTGCGTCGAAAGCTGAAGCGAGTCGAAGAAATTCCAGATGTTGACTTCACGTGGCCGCTGCTGGTTGAAGCGGAAAAAATGTAGCCAGCTGCTGCGTATTTGTAATCCTTCAGGCGTGAACGCGAGCGCAAACGGCACGTTCATCACAATGCTGGCGATGCCGAAGCCGCCGCTGATCATGAATACATCGCGCCAGCGCTGCTTAAGCGCACGATCGATCACGATCAACGGCACCAGCACGATCGGAAAGAACTTGGTCCAGACCGCCGCCGCCAGCAGGATCGAGCCCCAGATGTCGCGATTACGTCGAAACAAGAGCAGCGCGGCGATTGTGAGCGCCACGCCGAACATATCCCAGTTGAGCACGGTATAAAGCGGCAGCGTCGGCGAGAGCGCCAGCAGCCAGAGATTCGCGTGCTCAAATTTGCTGCCAAGCCAGAAGACCAGCAGCCCGCTAACGATCATCACGGCGGCGGTGACCAGAAAGTAGGACATTACGCTGTTGTTGACGAAGCCGATCAGCCAGATCAGCCAGCCCATGCCGACGGGATATTCGACGAAGTAGCCGAAGTAGGGCACTGGATGTAGCCACAGCTGATCGCGAAAATACAGCGATGTAATATCTGAGTACGCGCCGACGAACTGGAAGATGTAGTTGTTGAAAGTGACTTGATTCGGCTCGCCCTGATAGTAGGCGGTCGGCAAGCGCAGCAGCACGCCGAGCAGCATCATCAGCGCGCCGACGATCAGCGGCCCGACCAGCGGTGTCGCGATCAGCTGGCGCTGTGTGGCGCGCGGCTGCGCCAGGACCGCGCGATTCGCGCGCGCATCAACCGAGCGATTCATGAACGCGGCCTCTTTGCCAGCATCGTTTCGTACTCCTGTTTTGTGCGCCGCGCAACGATTGGCCAGGCAAAGGTTTTTTCGACGATGCCGACGCCTTCGTTGCCCCAGCGCTGCCATTGGTTGCGAAGATCCAGCGCGGTCCGCAGCGCGTGAGCCAGCGCCGCAACATCGCCGGGTGGCACAAGCATGCCGTTACGTCCGGGGAAAACTTTATCGGGAATGCCACCGGCTGCGCTGGCGATCACCGGCAGCCGGTGGATCATGGCTTCCAGCGTCACCAGCGACGAGCCTTCGTAGAGCGTCGGATGCACAAACAGATCGACTTCTTCGTAGAGCGAGTGCAACTCGGTGTCGCTCAGGCCGCCGACAAAGGTAACATGCGCCGCCAAGTCCAGCCGCTCGGCCTGCTGTTGCAGCGCCTCGGCCTCTTTGCCCGTGCCGACCAGCAGCCATCGCCAGCGATCTCCCAGCACATCTCGCACCATCGC
>JAFAYS010001102.1 GCA_019240175.1 Chloroflexota bacterium
GGCCTCAGGCGACGTGCCCGCCGAGATGCGCCGCCTGCATACGTTTGTGCTGCCCTCGCATACGACGCCGCGCTGGAAAGAACAATTTGGCCGCGTGCTGATCGAGGCAATGGCTTCAGGTGTGCCGCCGATCGGCTCAGACAGCGGCGAGATCCCGCATGTGATCGGCGATGGCGGGCTGATCTTTGGCGAGGGCAAGGTCGAGGAGTTGGTCGCCCAGATCCAGAAGCTGATCGATCAGCCGGCGCTGCGTGAAGAGCTGGCGCAGAAAGGCCGCCAGCGCGCACTCGATCACTATACCCAGCGCGCGCTAGCCCGGCGCTACTATGAGGTTTACGGTCAGATGCTGGAAAGCGCCTGACGCTAGTGCGGCGTGAGCAGCCGCTCGATCGCCGTGAGATGAATGCTCATAATCTGCGAGTCGGCGTGTGGCCGCTCCGACAGCTGCAAAGCCTGCTCAAGATGGTAGATCGTGCGGTACAAGCGCTGGCGAATATGCAGATCTGTCGGCGGCAGATGCCGCTCTTTGTAGCCGTGCATGAAATAATCGGGCAGCGGATACGCGTTGATCGGCACGCTCCACAGGGCGGCAAACTCCCAGGCCGGATCGGCGGTCAGCGCGGCCTCCCAGCCCAGCACCGCCGTGATATGCCAGCGCGCGCCCTCTTGCCGCAGCAGCACATTCCACATGCCGAGGTCGTTATGCGTCAGCACCGGCAGCTCGGGCGTCGCAATGATCGAGTCGCTGTCGCTGACCGTCGTCGCGAAGGCATCCAGCACGCGCCGGGAAAGCAGGCCGCGCTGGCTGGCTTGCTCGTACACATGCACCACTTTTTGCATCACAATATCGTTCCAGCGCGCCGACCGCAGCTCGTGCAGTTCCTCGGGCACCAGGCCGCCATAGACCGACCACGGCAGACTGTGGATCATGCCGCAGATGCGCCCAAGCTCCTCTGAGATCTGCTCGCGCTGTAATGAGTCCATTGTCGCCCAGACGGTGCTGCCGACCACGCCGGGCAGATGCCTGAGGATCAGCGCATCGCAGGGCAGCAGATCGCGCCTGGTGTCGAAGGCGAGCACCTCGGGAGCAGGAACGTCGGGCAGGAGCGCCAGCCGCCGATAGATCAGCGCTTCTTTGCGCAGCATTGCCGACTGCGCGCTACAGCGGATCGCCAGGTCGCCGTTCACCAGCAGCGTACCTCCCGCAGTATCGAGCGACTCGACGGTTTCGAGCGGCCCGAGCGCGTAGCGCTCCAGCAGCGCGGCCAGACCTTCGCGACTGATCTCGGGTGTGATCAACTCTTGCTCATTCATACGACGCCTGCGCTTTGCCATTGTACGACCTCATCAGCGGTAAATCCGGCCTCCATCAAGATCTCCTGTGTGTGCTGACCGAGCAGCGGCGGGGGCAACCGCACCTCGGCAGGTGTTTCCGATAGTGCAAAAGGTATGCCGAGCAGATCGATCGATCCGAGGCTGGGATGCGTCACCGATGCTCGAAGCTGCTGCTGTTGAACTTGTGGATCGGCGAAAACCTGAGGCAGCGTATTGACCGGACTGGCCGGCACTTTGGCGGCGGAAAAGGCCGCGAGCCAGTCGGCGGCGGTGCGGGTTTGGAAGATCTGGCTGAGGAGCGGAATAAGCTGATCGCGGTGCTGCACGCGCTGAGGATTGGTCACGAAGCGCGGATCGGCGCTCAAGTCTTCGCGTCCCAGCACAGCGCAGCAGCGACGCCACTGCTCGTCGTTGCCGACCGCCAGCACAAACGGCTGATCGCTGGCGGCAAACAACTGGTAGGGCACGATCGTGACGTGGGCGTTGCCCCAGCGCGTGGGCGGCTTCTCGGTGGCCAGAAACCCTGTGCCGACGTTGATCAGCCCGGCAAGCGCCGAGCGCAGCAGCGAGCAATCGACGCGCTGGCCCTGGCCAGTGGTCTCGGCAGCACGCAGCGCGGCCAGAGTTGAAGTTGCGGCATACACGCCGGTCAGCACATCGACGAGCGCCACGCCGGCCTTCATAGGCTGGCCGTCCGGCTCACCGGTGATGCTCATCAAGCCACTCTCAGCCTGTAGCAAAAAATCGTAGCCGGGCTGCTGCGCTTTCGGGCCATCCGGGCCGTAGGCTGTGATCGCGGTGTGGACAAGCCGTGGATTAATTGTGCGTAACTCCGCTTCACCAAAGCCCCAACGATCGAGCGTGCCGACTTTGTAGTTTTCGATGAAAATATCGCTCTGGGCGAGCAGCCGCCGCAAGATCGCGCGGGCCTCGTCGCGGGCCAGATCGAGCGTCAGGCTGCGCTTGTTGCGATTCGCCGACCAAAAATACGGGCTCTCGCCGCCGACAAACGGTGGCCCCCAGGATCGCGTTTCGTCGCCGCGACCGGGCTGCTCGACTTTAATCACATTCGCGCCCAGATCGCCGAGCAGCATCGCGCAGTACGGCCCAGCCAGAACGCGGGAACAATCCAGCACCGTGATGCCGGTCAACGCTTGCATAAAAAATCCGCTCCACTCCAAGCGCGGCACGGCTGGCTCAAACCAGCCGTGGATCGTAGGA
>JAFAYS010001188.1 GCA_019240175.1 Chloroflexota bacterium
CCAAATTTGAGCTGCGTGCCTTCTCGTCCGAGCGCCAGCCCCGACAAACTATGTGTGTCCAGGCGTGGTCCCTGGTGGAAGGTAAACAGCACCTGAAAGATCGGTGAGCGGGCCGGGTCGCGCTGGGGCTGTAACCGCTCGACCAGCAGCGGGAACGGGTAATCCTGATGCGCGAAGGCATCCAGCACCGTTTGCCGGACTTGCCGCAGCAGCGTCGCGAAGGTTGGGTTGTGCGCCAGATTGGAGCGCAGCACCACCGGGTTGACAAAATACCCGACCAACGGTGCCAGCCAGGCTCTGTTGCGGCCCGACGTTGTTGAGCCGACCAGAATGTCGGTTTGGCCGGAGTAGCGGGCCAGCAACACCTGGAAGGCGGCGAGCAGCGTCATGTACAGCGTGACACCATGGGCCTCGCTGAGACGCAGCAGCCGCCGATGGAGCTCGGCGTTGAGGTGCAGCGTCTCGGTCGCGCCGCGATCAGTTTGGATTGGCGGACGCGGACGATCGCTCGGCAGATCCAGCACTGGCAGCGGGCCGCCTAGCTGGTGTTGCCAGTAGTTCCATTGCTGCGCTCCGCTGCTGCTTTGCAGGAGCTCACGCTGCCATTGGACATAGCTGCCGTAGTCGTGGCTGAGCGGAGGCAGCGCGATCGCGTGGTTATCACGGGCGGCGGCATACAGCTGGCCCAGCTCGTCGACGAGCACCGCCATTGACCAGAAATCGGTCACGATATGGTGCATGGCCAGCAGCAAAATCTGCTGCTGCGCGGCACACGTCACCAGGCTGAGCCGGAGCAACGGGCCGTGCTGGAGATCAAAAGGTTGCTGCGCGGCTTGGTTCAGGTAACTGTTGAGCGTGGCGGCATCCCACGCGGTTGCATCGACCTCGTGAAGCGGAATGCGCAGCTCCGCATGGATGTGCCGGATTGGCTCGGGTTGCAGCGCCGCAGCTTGCAGGCCAAAGGTTGTGCGCAGCGCCGGATGCCGAGCGCTCAATTGCTGGATCGCCTGTGCGAGTGCAGTGATCTGTAGCGGTGTGCTCGTCCGCACCGCGCCGACGATGTTGTAGGCGGCGCTTGCCGGTGCCAACCGGTGCAAAAACCAGAGCGCGCGCTGGCCATACGACAGCGATGTATGATCCGACGCGACGTCGCTCGGCTCAAGTAGCGCCGCCGGTGCTGCGAGTTGGCGCAGAAGCTCAGCCGTGAGCTGAGCAATGCTCGGGCCTTCGAGCAGCTGCGCCATCGGCAGCACGACGGCCAGATCCACCTCAAGCAGCGTGGCGATCTCCACCGCCTGCAATGAGTCGATGCCCAGCGCGCTCAACGATTGCTGTGGGTCCAGCTGCTGCGCACTGCTGCGCACAACCTGTTTGATCCGCTGTTGCAGGTAGGCGCTGATTGCCGCAGGCCGCTCTGAATCCGGCAACATCAGCAGCATGTTACGCGTGAGCGTGATCTCTTCGGCAAGTGGCGCGGTGTCAGGCAGCACATCGCTGCTGAGTACGTCAAGGGTGTTTGCGAGAAAGCCGCTGCGGCAGGCATGGCGCTGGATCTTGCCGCTGGATGTCTTGGGAATACCGCCCGGTCTGAGCAGCACCACCGCGTAGACCTGTACATCGTGCTGGGTCGCAACCGCCGCCCGGATAGCGTCCACAATCGCCGTTGGGTCGGTCTTGCGATGCTGCCGCTCAACTTCTTGTACGATAACCAGCCGCTCCTCGCCCTGCACATCGATCGAAAAAGCGGCCCCGCTGGAAGGTCGTAATGCCGGATGGCTTTGCGCGACCGTCAGCTCAATATCTTGCGGATAATGATTACGTCCGCGAATAATGATCAGATCTTTGAGCCGTCCTGTCACGAACAGCTCGCCCGCGTGGAGGAACCCGAGATCGCCGGTGCGCAGGAAGGGGCCGCTCTGATCGTCGGCCAGCCGCGCCTGGAAGGTTTCGGCTGTCAGCTCGGGCTGTTCCCAGTAGCCCTGCGCAACGCTGGTCCCTGCCACCCAGATCTCACCAACCTCGTCCGGCTGGCATGCTCGGCGCGTGTGCGGATCAACGATCGCAAGCCGCTGGTCGCGCAGATTCTGGCCACTGCCGACGAGCGTTTGTGTCGGCGGTCCCGCGCCGGCTGGCTGTACCCGGTTCTGCTCTAGCTCAGCGCTCACGATTGTCTGCACAACCGGCGGGGCATGCAGCGCGCCGCCTGTGACGATCAGCGTTGCCTCGGCCAATCCGTAGCACGGATAAAACGCCTCGCGACGGAAGCCACATTCGGCAAAGGTTGCGGCGAAAAGATCGAGCGTTTCGCTGCGGATCGGCTCCGCGCCTGTGAACGCGACCTCCCAGCTACTGAGATCCAGCGTCGCGCGCTGCTCAGCCGTGATTTTGCGCGCACATAGCTCGTAGGCGAAGTTTGGTCCGCCGCTGGTCGTTGCTCGGTCCCGTGAGATCGCTTGCAGCCAGCGAATCGGGCTTTGCAGAAACGCGACCGGTGCCATGAGCGTCACGGGAAAACCACCATACAGCGGCTGGAGGATGCCGCCGATCAGGCCCATGTCATGATAGGGCGGCAGCCAGATCACGCCCTGGCTCTGCGCCGAGTGGCCGAAGCAGCGATAGATCTGTCCCAGGTTATGCAGCAGGTTGCCGTGGCTCAGCACCACGCCTTTCGGGCTGGCAGTCGAGCCCGAGGTGTACTGCAAAAAGGCCAGCGTCGTAGCATCGACGTCCGGAGCGTGCCAGGAATCGGCTTGCTGGGCCAGCGTATCGATCTCGATCCAGTGCAGAGACCGAAGCTCAGGGGCATTCGCAAGTTGTGGTTCAAGTTTGGTGAAGGTGGTGGTGGTCGTGAGTGCAACTGTCGCGCGGGCGTTGGCAAGAATGGCTTGCAGTCGGAGCGGCGGCTTGTTCGCCGGTGGCGGGTAGGCTGGAACCGCTACAACTCCCGCGTACAAGCAACCGAAGAACGCGGCAATATATTCCAGGCCGGGTGGAAAAAGCAGCAGCGCGCGCTGGCCGGATAGATTGGCTGCCTGGAGCTGCGCCGCGATCGTACGTGCCTGTAGATCGAGCTGCGCTGCGGTAAGCGTTTGTGCTGTGGATTCGCCATCCGAAAGAAAGGTATAGATATGCTGGTCAGGCTGGTGCGCCGCACGCCAGCGCAAAAGTTCAACAAGTGTAGAAAGCGCGTCTAGCTGCAACGGCGCTGTTGTCATTGGTGCAACTCCATACCATATCCTAATGCCCCAATTCCATGCCCAGCAGCATGTCCTAACACATCTAACACAGCATGGGGGAAATGATAGCTACAAGTGTGACAGCATTACTGTGGTGAATGTACGACTACTATGAATTTTGTCCCGTGTTGGGTATGTGGCTCAACCGGTAGGTGGTTGGTTCGCCTATCAACAAGAAGGTCTGGTAACGGAACGACGTATTTTTAGTATAGGGAGGTTAATGTGAATTGTCAAATTTTGGTAATTAGATGGCTACACTATTGATCTTAACGGTAGTCATAGTCAGATCCTATCAACTAGGCCTCAGCCCAGCGTGTTAAATAATTAAGGGGCGACAAGCTCACAGCTTGCCGCCCCTCAGGATCAAGGCTGGCGCGGATCGATTGTCTTTGTACGTAATTGATCGGTTGGAGCAGTGAGCGCCTGAGGGGTGTGGCCGCGCTCCTAAAATAGCTCCGGGTACACGTTTTGATCCATCAGGTGGCGCAGAGCCTGGGGAATGTAGCCGTTGGCGGCGATGTCGGCGCTGATCGCGGCAAGGTCGGCGTCCAGTGGTCGATCGCGATCGTCCCATAGGTAGGGACGCTGGCTACGCGGCTGCGCGCCGATGACCTGGTAGGTGGCCTCATACAGCCGCGCGGTGAGCGGCGATAAGCACAGCCGCGCGTCGTACTGTTCGCTGCGCTGGTAGGTGCG
>JAFAYS010001204.1 GCA_019240175.1 Chloroflexota bacterium
CGTCGCGGAATACAGCCCCGGCACCAGCGGTGGACTGTTTGGCTCAAACGCGCCGGCAATCACCCAGCTGTCGCCTGCTACCTCGGTGTAGAACGCGCGATTGACTTTCAGCTGCTCGCCCAGAATCTGCGTGGCCGCACGTTGAATCGCCAGCGGATCGGTCAGTGGGCGCAGCGCATCGCTAAGCTTGAGCAGAAATTGCTGGCGTTCTTCCTGGCGCTTGCGCTCGGTGATGTCCACAAACGTCAGCACCACGCCGTCGACCTGATCGTCAAGCGTGCGGTAGGGGTTGATACGTATCAGATACCAGGTTGCATCTCTGGTCGCGACCTCGCGATTAATCATCGCGCATGTGTGCAGCACCTGCGCCGCATCCTGCATGAAGCCGTCGTAGCGCAGCGTGTGCGTGACATGATCCAGCGGACGGCCCAGATCCGCCGGGATCAGGTTGAAGATCTGTTTGGCGCTGGGTGTGAAGCGCTTGATGCGCAGGTCACGATCCAGAAAGAGTGTGGCGATCTGCGTGGAGGTCATCAGGTTTTGCAGGTCGTTATGGGCGCGGCTGACCTCCTCGACCTTGAGCTTTAGCTCCTGGTTGACAGTCGTCAGCTCCTCGTTGATCGACTGCACCTCTGCTTGGCTGGTTTCTAGCTCCTCCGAGGCCGCGCGCAGCTCCTGATTGATCGCATGAAGCTCCTCGTTAGCGGCCTGGTACTCCTCGACAACCGTCTCATACTGCTCGGTGATGGTGCGCAGCTGGCCGGTGGTGCGCTCAAGCTCGGCTTCCAGCTGCGCGATCAGCATCGCTGTGTCCGACGTCTGCTCGCCCGTCGCGGCGTGCGGTGTGCCGACATCCTGAAACATCACCAGCAGATGTCCGCGCGCCCACTGCGGCTCGTCGATCGGCTCGACAATCACATTAACCAGCCGGGTCGCGCCGTCGATCTCCATCTGCGCCCGCCGCACATCCGCCGCCTGGCCTTGCTGCCGCGCCATAAACAGCGCGCTGCGCAGGTCGAGCTGGAGATCCGGCTGCACGACGTTCAGCAGGTTATGCGACGGCTCGCCCTCGCCAAAGTGCAGGAATGGTCCCACGCCGCGCCCAAGATGGACAATATCGCCGTTCTCGCTAACGATCACGCTCGGCGGTATGTATGGTCCGATCAGCTGCTGGTGCAGATCGCCGAAGGAACTCGCCGGCTGTACTCGCTCCGGGATGACGGGCAGCGGGGCTGGTCGAGGAGTGGCGCTGCTCGCTAGCGACGCCGGCGTGGTTGGCCTGGGCCGGCGCTGAAATACGCGGTGGCCTTTGTCGATGATCGTGAAGAGCTGGGATGTACCATCGATCGACTCGGCGCTGCCCAGCAGCAGGAAGCCCTGCGGTCGCAGCGCAAAATGAAAGGTTTGGATCACCTGCTCCTGCGCCTCGCGGTTGAGATAGATCAGCAGGTTACGACAGGTGATCAGATCGATCTGCGAGAAGGGCGGGTCGTGCAACACGTTATGCCGCGCGAAAAGCACCAGGTCGCGCAGCTCCTGCTTGACACGGTAGCCGCCCTGATCCGCGATGAAAAAGCGTGCCAGCCGCTGGGGGCTCACATCGCCCGCGATTGAGTCGGGATACACACCCTGGCGCGCGATCGCAATCGCATAATCGTCGATGTCGGTGGCGAACACCTGGATCGTGGGCGGACGCTCCAGCGTGTCGGCGAACTCGCGCAGCAGCATCGCCAGCGTGTAGGCTTCTTCGCCGGTGGCGCAGGCGGTCACCCAGACGCGCACCTGATCCTCAGGGCCTTTGTTGGCAAACAGCTCCGGAATAAAGGTCTGCAACGTGATCCACGCGTTGCGATCGCGGAAAAAGTTGGTCACGCTAATCAGGAGATTTTGCAGCAGCGCCTGCACTTCATGCGGGTGGCTACGCAGCAGCGTAAGGTAAGCTGCTAGCTCGGTGGTGCCGGTGACCTGCATGCGCCGCGTCAGTCGCCGCCGCACAGTTGGGCGCTTATAGTGGGTGAAATCGTGGCCGGTGCGCAAACGTACAATCGCGAAGATCTCGCGCAGGACGTCCGCATCGGCTTCCGGGGCCGGCGTTTCGATCGTCGCTTCGCGCTGCCAGTAGGTGATCAGCACTTCCGGCAGCGCCGTCGCCGGCAGCACAAAATCGACCAGCCCGGTGCTGAGTGCCATGCGTGGCATGCCGCTGAACTCCGCATCGTGCGGATCTTGCACCAGCGTGACGCCGCCCGCTTCCTTGACGCGCTTGATGCCGCTCGCGCCATCGCTACCCGTGCCCGACAGAATGATCGCCGCCGACCGGCCAGCATAGGTTTTGGCGAGCGCGCGCAAACACTGATCGATCGGCATGTACACGCCGCTCGCGGCCTCGACAGCGGCCAGGCTGAGCGTGCCGTCGGCAAGCACCAGCTGTGCTTGCGGCGAGATAATATAGATCTGGTTGGGGCGGAGCGGCACCTGTTCCGTGATCCTGAGGACCGGCATGGCGGTGTGGCGCTGCACGATCGCGGCGAGGTTGCTCTCGACCGCCGGCGGGAAATGCATCACGATCACAAAGGCCATGTTGGAGTCCGGCGGCATGTGTGAGAAGAAGGTTGTGAGCGCCTTGACGCCGCCCGCTGACGCGCCAATGCCGACGACCGGAAACTGTGTCCCAGTGGGAGCCGTTGGAAGCGGCATATTGTCCGGCTGAGATGGCATCTCCATTGAATTCCTTCCTCTCGTGCTCCAGGATCTT
>JAFAYS010000081.1 GCA_019240175.1 Chloroflexota bacterium
TTTCGCATGCTCTACAGCCAGGGAGTGACGATGGAAGATCTGGGCGTGCCCACGCAGGACGGCGCGGCAGTCGAGACCGATCACCGGCGCATCTGGCAGCGCTTTGCCGACCATTTCTATCTGTTTCGCGGCACGCCGACCGGTCTCTGGCTGACCGATGAGCTGATCAATGTGTTTGGCGTGGACGAGCCGCTCAACGGCGACAGCGCCCAGCGCATCTATGATCATCTTGAGTCGCAGCTGGCCAGGCCCGAGTTCGCGCCGCGCGCGCTGCTCAAGCAGTTCAACATCGAGGTCTTGTGCACCACCGACGCCGCCACGGATCAGCTTGACGATCACCGGCGGCTGCACGCGGACGGGCTCGACCTGATCCGGCCCACTTTCCGACCGGATGCCGTGGTGAATCTCAACGCCGCCGGTTGGCGCGCCAACATCGACAAGCTGAGCCAGGTGTCAGGCGTGGAAGTCGGCAGCTACGCGGCGTTCATTCAGGCGCTGGAGTCGCGGCGGGCTTTCTTCAAGCAGCTCGGCGCGACGGCCACGGATCATGCGGCGGTGACCGCGCATACCGAGCGTTTGTCGCAGCAGGAGGCCGAAACGATCTTCGATCGCGCGCTGGAAGGCGCATCAAGCGAGGACGACGCCGCGCGCTTTACCGCGCATATGCTGATCGAGATGGCACGCATGAGCGTCGAGGACGGCCTGGTGATGCAGCTGCATGTCGGCAGCATTCGCAACCATAACGATCGCATCGCGCAGCGCTTTGGCCTGGATAAAGGCGCGGACATTCCCACAACAACCGACTGGACCAACGGGCTGCGCGCGCTGCTCAACGCCTACGGCAACGATCGGCGCTTGCAGCTGATCCTGTTTACGCTTGACGAGAGCACGTACAGCCGCGAGCTTGCGCCGCTGGCCGGTCATTATCCCGCGCTGCTGCTGGGACCGCCGTGGTGGTTCTTCGACAGCGTGAACGGCATGCGCCGCTACCTCGATCTCGTGATCGAGACGGCAGGCGTGTACAACACTGCCGGCTTCAACGACGACACGCGCGCCTTCGCCTCGATCCCGTCGCGTCACGACGTATGGCGACGCGTGACCTGCAACTGGACGGCGGGTCAGGTAGCGCAGGGCCTGATCTCCGAAGACGACGCGCACGAGCTGGCGCAGGATTTCGCCTATCGATTGGCGAAGCGCGCCTACAGGTTGGACGAAGAACCTAGAACCTAGAACCCAGAACCTAGAACCTAAAGAACAAAAGCAGAACAGAGAACAGAGAACAGAGAACAAACGAAGAGACAAGAGCACCGAACAAACGGCTTACCTTTTCCCCTCTCCTGTGGCAACGGGAGAGGGGGTGGCCCCCAGGCCGGGGGTGAGGGCCTGAAACTCCTTTGTTCCTTTGTTCCCTAAAGGATACGCTATGCCAAGTAACTTAACCGAGCTATTCAGCCTCGACGGCCAGGTCGCGATCATCACGGGCGGTACCGGCGTGCTGGGCGGCGCGATGGCGCACGGTCTCGCGCAGGCTGGCGCGCGCGTCGGGATTTTGGGCCGTCGCCGGGAGCGCGCTGAGACGGTTGTTGCCGAGATCGAGCGGGCTGGTGGCGAGGCGCTGGCGCTGCCCGCCGATGTCATGGATCAGGTGCAGCTTGAGTCGGCGCGGGCGGCGGTGCTGGATCGCTGGGGTCGTATCGATATTCTGGTCAACGCGGCGGGCGGCAACGTTCCAGCCGCCACGCTGAGCCCCGATCGCAGGTTCTGGGATCTGCCGCGCGAAGCCTTCGCGCAGGTCTTCGAGCTGAATCTGCTCGGCACGCTGCTGCCCAGCCAGATCTTCGGCGCGGCGATGATCCAGGGTCGAGGCGACGAGCCGCCGCACGGCTGCATCGTCAATATCTCGTCGATGGCGGCTCAGCGCGCGATTACGCGGGTAGTTGGCTATGGAGCGGCTAAGGCCGCCGTCGATAACTTCACGCGCTGGCTGGCGGTCGAGCTTGGCCGCTCACACGGCGCGGGCATGCGCGTGAATGCGATCGCGCCAGGCTTCTTCATCGGCGAGCAGAATCGCGATCTGCTGCTCAACGCCGACAACAGCCTGACCCAGCGCGGCCAGACGATTATCGATCACACGCCCGCCGGACGCTTTGGCGAGCCCGACGAGCTAATCAGCACGCTGATCTGGCTGTGCAGTCCGGGCGCGCGCTTCGTCAACGGCGTGGTCGTGCCCGTCGACGGCGGCTTCTCGGCCTTTAGCGGCGTGTAAAAGGAGCAAGCTATGGTTGTCGGACAAGGCGTGCCAACAGCGGTGTTGGCCGAGCACGAGGTGCAGCGCATTCTGAGCCAGGCCTTCGACGCCGAGCCGCTGGACGGCAAGCGCGTGCTGGTGATCATCCCAGACAGCACACGCACCGCGCCGATCCCGCTGCTTTTTCGCCTGTTGTACGCGCAGCTCGGCGAGCGTGTGGCGCAGCTCGACTATTTGATTGCGCTAGGCACACACCAGCCCATGAGCGAGGCGGCGATCGAAAAGCTGGTCGGCGTTTCGGCGGCAGATCGCGCGGCCAGCTATCCCGGCGTGCAGATCTTCAACCATCGCTGGGATCTGCCCGAGGCGCTGCTGACGATCGGTACGATCTCGCGCTCCGAGGCCGCGCAGATCACCGACGGCCTGCTGGTTGACGAGGTGCCGATCACGCTCAACCGCATGATCCTGGACTACGATCTGCTGCTGATCTGCGGCCCGGTCTTTCCGCACGAGGTCGCGGGCTTTTCCGGCGGCGCGAAATATCTGTTTCCCGGCATCGCCGGGCCGGATATCATCAACTTTACGCACTGGCTGGGCGCGCTCTCGACCAGCATGGAAACGATCGGTGTGCAGGATACCTACGTGCGGCGCGTGATCCACCGCGCGGCGGAGTATGTCCCGACGCAGGTGCTGTGTCTGGCGTTTGTGCTCAAAGGCCACGA